>DASXMJ010000012.1 GCA_036495685.1 Candidatus Binataceae bacterium
GTAAGTTTCGTATAGCAACGCCGATCGGACAGTCGTTTTCCGCGCTGTGCTTTGGGAAGCGGTCCGTTGAGTGGCGCGAAAAGGATCTCGCCTTTGTCATTGACGCGCTGGGCGTTGAGAACACCTTCTCGCGCATGGCGCTTGAGCGTTTGCGGGTGGATGTGAAGTTGAGCGCTGATTTCGGCCGTCGTATGCCAGCCGGCCTCGCGTTTATGTTGAGCGAGGCTGCGGATTCCATAGGCTTGGCGGATCCGCCGTACACGCAGACGAGTAAAGCGCTGAGCGGTCCCGGTGCGTAACCACCGGTCATTGAGAGTCTGGGCAATCTGATGATCGGTCTGCGCAGTGGCAAGCGCTCTCACCAGCTCCACGACCGTTGCCGAGGTGCGGCGCAGATTGGGCGCACTGAGCGGAAGCGGATGGTCCAGTGAAGTAGTCGCACCGCCTTTCCACCGGATATGGAGGTGGATCTCGTGGCCTCGACTTAGGGTTACATCTTCGATGAGCAAGCGCAGTATTCGCTTGCGTTCACGAGCCGGTGTGCACGCGTCGTTCCAAACCCTGGGCAGATCCGCTATCAGCGAATGAATACGCTCCCGCGCCGCTGGACTGAGTTCGGGGTCCTCCGCCTTCACGGCGCCAGCATACTCTTGCTCGGCCTTGGAAAGTTCGGCGAGTTTTTCGTTCCAACGCCGTTCCAGGCTGTCCGCCACCAAACGGTTTTCTGGTCTGACCAGCATGAATTGGCGCTGTGCCAGTTCCACCTCCTCGCGGGCGCGCTGGACCTGGATGCGGTGCAGGCGATGGATCTCGGCTCTGCGGGCCCGCAGTTCCTCGAACACTTCGAGTGCTACCTCCAGTGAAGCAGGACTGACAGCCTCCAGGACCAAACCACTGACAACCTCATCCACTCCCCTTCCGGGAATGACCTGGCAGGGCAACTTGGCCGATTCGATACTGCGGCGCTGGCACACATAGATTGGGAGCGGTTGCCCCTTGCGCACGTAATAGCGCACGGTCATGCGGTCGCCGCATTTGCCACACAGGACCAAGCCCTGCAGCAATGCCGCTCCCTCACGTGCCGGGCTCCGTCGCCGGTCATATCCGTAGCCTCGAGCATTGGCGCGCAACACCTCTTGATTTGCCTCGTATTGCTCCCAGCTGAGGTAGCCCGGGAACGAGTTAGGCAAAAAGACTTTCCACTCTTGCCGAGGAAGACGCCGATATCGATGTGGACCACCGATTGGTAGCTTCGCCGCCCGCGTGCGACCGAAGACGAAGGCTCCGGTGTAGCGCGGATTGTGGAGAGTTCTCAGCACGTCATGATGTGCCAGTGGCGAAAAGACGATCTGCCCTGCTTGAACACCCCCAACCATCCGGCGTGGCCACCCAATTCCCTTCACCTCGAAGTACCGCACTACCTTTAAAGCTGAGCCGGTACGACGAAAGGTCTCAAACAGTAGACGTACGACCTCCTGAATCTGCTCGTCGGGATCCAAGACTAAGCTGCACGTGCGCGGATCGAAGACATAACCGATCGGTGGGCGAATCCACAGTTCGCCGCGCCGCGCTTTATTGAGCTGACCCCCGAGCAGACGGGCGCGCAGCAAGTGGAGCTCCGCTTCACTCATGGTTCCTTTTAGACCGAGCAGGAGCCGATCGTTGAAGTGACTGGGATCGTAGACGCCATCTTCGTCCAGGATCAGCGTATTGGAGAGCGCGCAGATTTCGAGCAGCCGATGCCAGTCGGCGGAATTACGCGCCAGACGCGACACCTCCAGTCCCATCACCACCCCGACCCGGCCCAGACCGACTTCGGCCACCATCCGCTGAAAGCCCCTGCGCTCGGCCGCCGACGCGCCGGATAGTCCTTGATCTTCGTCGACGATGATCAGCTGCTCAGCGCTCCAGCCGAGCGCCTGGGCTCGGCGCTTAAGCTCGTACTGCCGTGCAGTGCTCTCTCGGTGCTCGCGCACCTGATGAAGCGACGACTGACGAACATATAGATAGGCCAGTCGTTGCAAATGCTCCGTGGTCACTTTCCCTTGGCTAATCATCCGACCGCCTCCTCCTCACCACCCGCTACAAGCCAGCACCATCCCGGCGAGTACCGTGGTCAATTCCGCTCGATATGAAACCGGCAGCGTAGCCCGAGGGGAATGCGAGCCATCGTCGGCGATACACTGCTGCGGTTTAGAGACTACCGGCGTCAGGGCTCCGACCGCCGCGACCCAGGCCGTCATGCCGCGAGCCAAAAACAGCGCCAGTCCATGACCGCGCTCCCTCCCATTCTCCGCCAATGCTTCTCGTCGCAGCGTCTCGTACTGTTCGTGCAGAAAACGCCCGACGGCGAAAGCCACTGTCAGCCCGACCGGCGCCTGGTCGCGAGTTTTTTTTTGCGCCGGGCCAATGCTCGCTCGAGGGAACGGGGATGAACGGTAATTCCAAATTGGCGCTGTACTGCTTGGGTCAGGGTTTCCCGCCCGCGTCCATCCCCAGGCTGCCAGCGCTCCACCAAGTCGAGGACCTCCTCGGTGCACTTGTGATTGCGCCGCGGCCCGCGGGGACGTGGCAACAGTCCGGGAATCCCTTGCTGCTGGAAGGCCTGTTCGGTGACATAGAATGCCTGTCGGCTGATACCGAAAGCTTCGGCCACGTGGCTGACCGCGCGGCCCTCGACCCGGTGGCGGCGCAGCATCTCGTATTTGACCTGCACGCGGTCGCGCGGATCGAAGAATTGGTGTTCGCCGGCGAAGGCTTCGTCGCGCACGCTTTGCGGATCGGGATGGAGCGCGCCGGCCGCGCGCAGCGCCGCCGCCTTGGGATCGTCTGGTCGTCGAGGCGCCATTAGTGTCAATGATATTAGATACACATGCTTGCCGGATCGTCAAGCAGTCAATTTCTGAACGAGCTAGTGAATCAGTCAATATTGGATTTTGTATACCTGAAGGGCTACTCTTTGACACCCGGCTCGAGACATCATGTACGAATTCCATGTGACACTGGGGACGAAATACACTTGACATTAGCTGTCTCATCGCCGGTCACCCCCAGCGTCGATCAGCTCAACCAGCCGCAGCAAGTCCTCGACACGCAACCGCGCCCGGCCCCTGCCCACGACTTCATAGGCGTCGGGCGTTGC
>DASXMJ010000013.1 GCA_036495685.1 Candidatus Binataceae bacterium
CTAGAAAAGGCAGCAACTAGTCGTTCTAAGACGCACACAGCACCTTATATCCGGTGTCCGAGGGTGCAAGAAGAATTTTTAAGGAAGTAAGCGATCTCCTCCTCCACCGAGCCGTCGTGGTCCAGCTCAACCGTCGCACGCATTCGCGGTTAATTTGTCTAAAACCGCCTGTTGGCCCGTCTCCCAAATCAATCAGCCATCCAAAAGTCCGCGCCACGGGCGTGGTCCGCGAAAGAACGACCGGCCGGACCCCTCTAGCCCGACCGATCTTTCATCCAATGGGACCTAAGACGACGCGACCGTCTCTTTACATGTTGTCGACGATGGCCTTACCGAACTCTGAGCACTTGAGGAGCTTTGCTCCTGTCATGAGGCGCTCGAAATCGTAAGTGACGGTCTTGTTCGCGATGGTTTTTTCGAGGCCGCGTATAATGCCGTCCGCAACTTCCTGCCATCCCATGTGCTCGAACATCAGCACCCCAGACAGAATAACCGAGCCCGGATTAACCTTGTCCTGGTTAGCGTACTTTGGTGCGGTGCCGTGGGTCGCTTCGAAGATCGCGTGGCCGGTCAGGTAGTTGATATTGGCGCCGGGAGCGATTCCGATTCCACCCACCTGAGCCGCAAGCGCATCGGAGATATAGTCGCCGTTAAGATTCATGGTGGCGATGACGTCAAACTCGTCGGGCCGCGTGAGAACCTGCTGGAGGGTGATGTCGGCAATTGCGTCTTTCACCAGAATCTGGCCCGCGGGCGCCTTGCCTCCGCAGTCGTCCCATCCGACCGCCCTGCCCTTGTATTCGCGTCGCACCAGCTCGTAGCCCCAATCGCGGAACGCGCCCTCGGTAAACTTCATGATGTTGCCCTTGTGCACAAAGGTCACGCTCTTGCGGTTGTGGCGGATAGCGTAATCGAGCGCCGCGCGGGTCAGTCGTTCAGAACCTTCACGCGAGATCGGCTTGATGCCGATGCCGGAGGTTTCCGGAAAACGAATCTTGGTCACGCCCATTTCGTCGCGCAGGAATTTGATGACCTTTTTGGCTTCGGGGGACTCGGCCGGCCATTCGACACCCGCATAGATGTCTTCCGTGTTCTCGCGGAAGATTAAGACGTCAAGTTTTTCCGGATGCTTTACGGGACTCGGTACCCCGGTGAAATAGCGGACTGGGCGCAGGCAGACATAAAGATCGAGGAGCTGGCGCAGGGCCACGTTTAGCGAGCGGATTCCGCCACCCACCGGCGTGGTCAACGGCCCCTTGATGCCGACCAGAAACTCCTTGAAGGCATCGACGGTCTCGTCCGGTAGCCAGCTATTCAGCTCTTTGAACGGCTTCTCGCCGGCGAGGACTTCCATCCACGCGATCTTCCGTTTGCCGCCGTAGGCTTTTTCGACAGCCCTGTCGAAGACGTACTGCGAAGCGCGCCAGATGTCGGGTCCGGTACCATCGCCCTCGATGAAGGGAATTATCGGCCGGTCGGGCACGTTGAGTACCTGATTCTTACCGAGGGTTATTTTTTCGCCGTTGGTCGGAACCTTGATGTGTTTATACGCCATCTCGCTTGTTGCCCCTGAACTGAATTTGCGCCTCGATCGGGCTGAAGGTCCGCTAATCGCGCCGCGGTGTCTGATATTCAGCCGCTAATAATATAGGAACCGCTCCGCGATACTAGATCCATCCGCAAAGACTGGGCGCACGCCGGTTTTGAGCGCCTGTCCTGCGGAGTTATACTGCGCGCGATCGATCTCGATCGGAGCAGGAAATGGATTTCAGCTACACGCCGTCCCAGGAGAGTTTTCGCACCGAGTTGCGCGGCTGGCTTGAGAGAAACTCCCGGGAGGTTTTTGGAAGAGGCGGCGAAGGACTCGGCGGCTCCACGGCAAGTCTGCTCGACGTGCGCGATGACGGGCGCTGGAACCAGATGCTCGACTATCATCGCCGACTCTATCAGTCGGGCTACGTCGCGCTGCACTGGCCCAAGGAATGGGGCGGTGGCGGCGCCGACCTGGTGGACCAATCGATCTACCAGGACGAAGTGCTGCGGCTTGGGTTGCCGCTGTATGGAGCGAATCAGCTCGCCATCGATCGCATCGGGCCCACCATCATGCTGATGGGAACCGATGAGCAGAAAAAGCGCCATCTCCACCCGATGCTAACCGGCGAGCAAATTTGGTGTCAGGGATACTCGGAGCCTAACGCTGGTTCCGACCTGGCCGGGATCCAAACCAGGGCGGTGGTCGAGGGCGACTCTTTCGTGGTCAATGGGCAGAAGGTCTGGACCAGCCTCGCACAGCGCTCGGATTGGCAAGTGCTACTGGTGCGGACCGACCCGGAAGCACCCAAACACAAGGGTATCTCGTACCTGCTCGTCGACATGCATACCCCGGGCATCACGGTTCGGCCGCTGGTCCAGATGACCGGGGAAGCCGGATTCAACGAAGTCTTTTACGACAACGTGCGTGTGCCCAAGGAAAACCTGGTTGGCGAGATGAACCAGGGATGGCAGGTGTCGATTGCCACACTGATGTTCGAGCGCGTGTCGGGGGGCACTAGGCATCCGGTCGAGCGAACCATAAACGAGCTGGTGGAGCTTGCGAAGCAGGTGGACTTCCAGGGGGTAGCGGCTCAACAGCATCCGTACGTGCGCCAGAAGCTGGCGGCATTCGTGAGCGATGGGCGCTGCCTGCGGCTAAGCCGCTATCGCTCGCTGACCTCGCAACTGAGGGGCAAGGTGCCGGGACCTGAAAGTTCGTTTGGCAAGCTGTTCGCGACCGAACTGAACCTGCGTGTCGCCATGTTTGCTGAGGAGTTGCTGGGACCCTACGGAGTTCTGGAGAGCGATTCGCTCGGCTCGGTGGAGAGTGGCAAATGGACGCATCGCACGCTCGCGGCACGCGGGCTGACCATTGCGGCAGGGTCCAGTGAGATCCAGCACAACATCATCGGAGAGCGCGTGTTAAAGCTGCCCAAGGGTTGAGCTCATCCCGCCAAGAAATTTTGTCGTCGAGGGCGCTGCCCGTAAAATCGAAGCGCGACCTTGCCAGCGCACGTGCTGCCGTCGCATCACTCCGTCGGACCGGCAACATCAAGCTGCAGAACTCCTCTCTAACCCAAGTTCGACAGTTCGAGGGGTGGAATCGAGGATATTCAAAGACTTTTCTTTGAAAGTCGGCACTACATTTTGACGCTCGGCGAGTCGTAAATCGGTGGCGGTCGGAGGCGTTCGGGAAGCCTGAGCCCGAGCCGGTCGAGGAGCAGGGCCTGCGCCTGATCGGGTCTGACCACACAGCGGATACGCAGTTTGCGGCTTGGATCTTCAGCCAGCGGCAGCACCACGTCGGTGCTCTGGATGCGACCGAGTTCATCGAGGATGGTGCGCGGGCTATTGCCCAGCCCGGCACGGCTTTGCCACTGCTCGAGCGTCTTCCACAAGACGTAGGCCAGAAAGCACACCAGGATATGGGCCTGGACCCGGTCCTCGCGCTGATGCCAGATGGGCCGCAACGAAAGCTCGCTCTTGTGGATGCGGAAGGCCGCCTCCGCCTCGCTCAACTGAACGTAGGTTCGCCACAGTTGCTCGACGTCCCAGTCGCGGATGTTGGTGCGCAGCACATAACAGCCCTCGCTGTGGCGGGCCCAGTCATCCCACTCCGGGCGCGCCGACCACTTGAGCCGCACTCCCGCGGGCCGCGCAGGATCGGGCTCCAGCTCGATCAGATAGCGGCCCGCGGCGCGCGCATTGCGCTCGAGTAGTCGCCCGATCTGGCGCTCCAGCTTGCCGCGCTCCAACGCCTGGCGCGCGCGCTCGATGCGCCGACCGAGTCGATCGAGACCCTGTTCGATGCGCTGTTGGAAGCGGATATGCATCGCCTGCTCTTTCTCGCGACGCTCCACCGAGCGGCACAACACGAAAGTCTCCTGGCCGTCAGGTCCCGCGCACAGCTTGGCCTCGACTCCTTCGCGCACGCTCTGCCAGTCACTGGTTTCGGCGACCGCGCGCGCCCACTTGCGTAGTTCGCTGCGGGGCGTGCCGATCAGATAACGCCGCCCGGTCTGCTCCAGCCACGCGAGGTTCTCGGCGCTGGTCATGCCGCGATCCATCACCCAGATGCGCTGGGCCAGACCGAAGCGCGCTTCCATGCGCTCGACCACCTCTTCCACCGTGGTGACATCGTTGCGATTGCCGGCGAACAGCTCATAGCCGAGCGGCATCCCTTCGCGGGTCACCACCAGCGCGATGCACACCTGTTTGCAGTCGCCGCGATGATCGCGGCTGTAGCCGCGCTGGGCGAGCGGATTGCCTGCGGCCAGACCCTCGAAGTAGGTGCTGGTCACGTCGTAGAGCAACAGATCGTACTCCAGCGCGAACAGCTCGCCGAGCCGGCGGCGCAGATGCTGCTCGAGCGCGGGCTTGTGCGGCAGCAGCCGATCCAGCGCGCGGTAAAGACGATTGTCATAGACGCTTGCGCTGGGTATTCCGAGCAGATCTTCCAGCGCGGTGCTGCGATACCAAGCTTCGGCGATATGTAACTCACTGGAAGGCTCGAGCAGACGGGCGATGACCAATACTGCCACGAGCTGGCCCCACGCGATCGCTTCCCGGCCCTCCGGCATCAGCTCCGCGCACAGCTCATCCAGCTTGAGCGCGCGCCATAGCTTCCATCCCAGCCACACCCCGCCATAGGAGCGCGCACGCTCGATGAAGACCCGAATCGAGCCGCACCGCAACCCGTTGCGCGTCGGGCGCGGCGGCTTCAAACAGTTCGCGCTGTTGCGCGCTACCGGTGATCTGCTGGGCCAGCAGCCGCGCGTTGGCGCGTCCCTCGGCATCGAGCTCGCCCAGCTGCGCGACGGTTTCCTGGATTACCTTGCCGCCGCGCCGCACCGAGCGCACCAGCCGCCAATAGCTGTGCTGCTTGCCGTTCTTGCGCCGAACCGAGTGCCGCAAGTACAACTGCGTCCGCCGCCTCCTCCACTCCGCCTACTCTCATCACAGCCGCTCGCGCCGCGCGCTACAAGTAGCAAAAGTCGGCACTACACCCCGTTTTCGCACTCGCCCGGCCAATAGTCTCGTTACTATCTACCCTCACTCACTGAAAATATTTTTTTGTGACTCGAACTGTCGAACTTGGGCTAGCAGCCGGGCGGGTGCGGCCGCCCGGCATCGCGCTAGAAATCTCCCCGCCGGTCAGGCGCGTGAAACAACGCGCGGTCAAGTTGGTCCGGCTCCAGACCGAATAGATTCCAGACCTCGAATTGGCCGGCCCGATCGAGCGGTGCGCTCGAACTTTGTGGCCGGCATCAAGCACATGCCGGTGCGATTCACGCCCAAGCGCGCGACTGCAGGTGAAGCCGCTCGGGCGTGACCCAGGGCTCGCCCAGAGAACTTGGATGCTCATTGAGCACCGCGTTGACCTGAGGGTTCCCCTAGCCGCCCCGCTTGCCAGTCCTCCATGAGATGTTTGGCGGGAGCGAGAATCGACGCAAGCGGATCTCAGTTCTAGCGCAAAGTCTTTTGGATGGGTCCGGCCCAGCGGCCGAAGATCGCGTCTGAGAGGAGCTCGAGCTCGGGGACGTGACCCGCGGCTGCGCCAATCATTTCGGCGGCAGAAATCTCTTCCTTTTCCAGTTCCCGCGGCCACTCCGCGGCCATGGCAGCTACCGATTCGGGCGTCACTTCAATATGGAATTGCAGCGCGTATACGCTCTTGCCGTAGCGG
>DASXMJ010000014.1 GCA_036495685.1 Candidatus Binataceae bacterium
ACCAGCCGCTCGGAGCAATCTTGAACAATGCGAAGGCTGCTCGGCGCCTACTTACCGCGAAGACACCAGATCTCGCCGAAATTGACGCCGCCCTCGACGATATCATCCGCGATGATGCCCGCGCCGTCGACATCGTGAAGAATGTTCGCGCAATGTTTAAGCGCGGCGAAGCTAAGATGTCGAAGGTCGATGTCAAGGAGCTTCTTCTTGATGTCGCTCGTATCGTCAGTACCGATGCTAAAACGAAACGGATTTCGTGGTCGCTGGAGTTGCCCGACTCACTGCCGCTCGTGCGGGGCGACCATACCCATCTGACCCAGGCGGTCCTGAACCTAGTCATGAACGCATTTGACTCGGTCATTGAAGGTGACCGCCCCCGCAAAATCGTTTTGTGTGCATGCCAGCAAGGACCCAACGAAGTACGCGTATCGGTGCGCGATTCAGGCAAGGGTATAGACTCCGAGGCTATGCCGCGTCTGTTCGACCCTTTCTTCACGACCAAGCCGACAGGGATGGGTATGGGGCTCACCATCGTGCGTTCAATCATCGAGAACCACGGCGGCCGGATTTGGGCAACACAGAATCCGGACTGTGGCGCGACGATGGAATTTGCGCTGCCGGTCACACCGAGCACCGCGCAGAGCGGCTGATTGGAATCGTCAGAATTACCTCGGGTCCGTGATGGCAGAGGCTTGGCCTGCGGCTTAGTGCCACTCTAGTGGCACCCCCCGGTAGACCTCCCAACCTTAGAAATGGGGCCTTGGACCAAAGTCCCATTTGCCCGAACAGCCAGAGCGCAGCATAGTCTGGTTTGTTCGCGCCGCGTGGCGCCGGACAAGTTCGGTCCGAATTCCGACGGCTGGCCTTCCAGCGACTAAGAGTCTCAATGCGCTGTTCAAAGTGCGGAGCAGAAAACCTGGAAGGCAAGCGGTTCTGCGGCGATTGCGGTGAGCCGCTGGGGAATCGCTGTCATCGGTGCGGCGCGGAAAATGCGCCCGGCAAGCGATTTTGCGGTGATTGCGGTGCTGCGCTTACGGGTCGTATCACCTCCGTGCAGTCATCGCCGGCCGCTCAATCCACGGCTGAGCTTCGTGCCCCAAGCGGCCCTGGCGATTCTGGTACCTCGACTGACGGCGAGCGCCGCCATCTGACGGTGCTGTTCTCAGACCTGGTCGGTTCGACCGAGATTGCCGCCCACCTGGACGCCGAAGACTGGCACCACATCGCTGCGCAGTATCAGCGCACCGGGGCCGCAGCGGTCACACGCTTTGGCGGGCACGTTGCCAAGTATCTCGGCGACGCCTGATGGTTTACTTCGGCTGGCCGGAAGCAGATGAGGACGATGCTGAGCGTGCAGTACGAGCCGGGCTCGCGATCGTTGACGACGTCAATGCGATGAACGAACGTCTGGCTGCCGAACACAATGTGAAGCTCTCGGTCCGCGTCGGGATCGAGAGCGGCTCCGTGGTTATGGGTCGAGGCGGCGGCGAGCAGGCTGACGTATTCGGCGATGCGCCCAATGTCGCTTCGCGCGTGCAATCGGCTGCGGAACCCAACTCGGTATTGATCACTGCCGCCGTGCATGAGCTCGTCTCAGGACTATTCCTAGTCGAGGATTTCGGTGCACATCAGCTCAAGGGTATCGCGCACCCTCTGCAGCTCTATCGCGCAGTCCAGCCGACCGCCGTGCGCCGGCATACTCGCAGCGCTGCGACCCGCGCCCTGACACCGTTCGTTGGGCGCGACGACGACATGCGCCTGCTGCTCAGTCGCTGGGAGCGGGCGCGAGGGGCAGGGCCAGCTGGCGCTGCTTATGGGTGAGCCGGGAATCGGCAAGTCACGCCTGGTGGATGAATTCCGCGCGCGTATCAGAGACGATCCCCATGTCTGGGTCGAATGCGCCGGCGAGCAGCTCTTCCAGGCCACGCCCTTTCACGCTGTCACCCAGATACTCGACCAGGGCCTCGGGTGGCGTGGCGACGAAAGCCCCGAAGAGCGAGCAACCCAACTCGAACTCAGGCTGCTGCGCGCGGGGCTGAAGGTCGGTGAAGCCGTGCCGCTCGTCGCGGAAATGCTCCGCCTTCCAATCCCGGACAAGTATCCGCCGCTGATGTTTGCGCCCGAGCAGAAGCGCAAGCGCCTGCTGGCGAATCTAGCGGGATGGGTGCTCAACGTCTCTCGCCTTCAACCAATGGTAATGGTGATGGAGGACCTGCACTGGGTCGATCCATCGACGCTTGAGCTAACCCAGATGTTGGTCGAGCAGGCCGCGACTGCACCGCTGATGTTACTCGGTACCGGGCGGCATGAATTTCGTGCGCCGTGGCCGATGCGGGCACACCACACGCAGATCACTCTTAATCGACTGAATGAGCGGCATACTCGGGAGGTGGTCACGGGCGTTGTGGCGCACGCCGCCCTCGCTCAGGAGCTGATCGATACAGTGGTGAAACGCACCGACGGGGTGCCGTTGTTCGCCGAAGAATTGACGCGACTGATTCTGGAAGGCGCGAGTCGTCCGCAGGTGCGCCCGATTCCTGCCACGCTCCATGATTCGCTCACGGCACGCCTCGACCGACTTGGACCTGCGAAAGAGGTCGCGCAAGTCGCGGCGGTGATTGGACGTGAGTTCTCCTACGAATTGCTGAAAGCAGTCGCGGGGATGGGCGAGGCGGAGCTGCAATCGGCCCTGGACAAGCTTGCGGACGCAGAGCTTATTTACGTGCGCGGCATCGCGCCAGAGGCAACCTATCAGTTCAAGCATGCATTGATCCAAGACGCGGCTTACGAGGCCCTGCTCAAGAGCAGACGCCGAGAGCTGCATCGCCGCGTCGCACAGACGATCACGCAAGGGTTCGCGGCGGTCGCGGAAGGGCAGCCCGAAGTAATTGCGCGACACTGGACCGATGCGGGACAGACGGAACCGGCGCTCGCCGCGTGGACCAAGGCAGGTGACATTTCGTTCGAGCGCCGCGCTTTTAAAGAGGCGGAAGACGCCTATCGGCGCGCACTTGAGATCCTAGAATTACAGCAAGAGTCACCCCAACGTGATCAGCGCGAGCTGGGCCTTCTCAGCTCACTGTTACAGGTTCTTCAGTTCACTAAAGGCTGGAACGCTCCTGAGTCCGCTGCCGTAGCTGACAATGCCCGCGCACTGGCTGAGAAGCACAACAATCTTCCCCAGCTAGTCTTACAGGTATTTCGCAGGTGGGCGGGCGTCGTGAGTTCCGGTGATCTGAGAGCCGCGATTGCGCTCGCCAATCAGTTGCTCATCTTGGCCAAGCGGGAGGGAAGCCCGGCGAAACTTGGACTCGCCTATGTCGCTCAAGTAAACGCGCGTTACTTCAGTGGAGATTTGTTGGGTGCCGAAGAAAACTTTGCGCTGGGAGCACCTTTCTTTGACGCCGCACAGAAGGAACCGGGCCTTTCGGTGATGGTGTACGGCTTTGCAAGCCACAATGCTTGGATGCTTGGCCTCGCGGACACCGCTCGAGAGCGCCTGGAAAAAGAGTTTGTGGCCGCGGATGAGCTCGCCAGTCCTTTCCAGCTAGCCTTCACGCAGTTCGTCGCGGCGATGCTCCGGCTCCAACTCAAGCAACCTGAAGCAGCGAAAAGGTTTGCGGATGACTCGATCAGTTTGTCAGCTCAGCACAAATTCCCGATCATCGGCGACCTATCCAGGATGGTCCTAGGACGCGCATGCGCAAGCTTGGGGAGCGAGGCAGATGGGGTCCGCCTAATACGCGACGCAATTGCCGCGCTTCCGGAGACGGATCGTAATGAAATGACAACCTTCCTCAGTTGGCTCGCAGAAGCGGAGGCACTCAATGGCGCTCTCGGCGATGCGCTCGTAACGATTGAACACGCACTGGAAGCTAACCCTATGGAAAATGCGGCTGCTGGAGATGCTTTGCGAATACGGGGAGAATTGCGCATCAAGATAGACCAGACACGGGGTGCAGAAGCTGATTTGCGCGAAGCGATCGCGCGTGCCCAGAAGGCCAGAGCGAAGGCGTTGGAACTGCGTGCCGCTACCAGCCTCGCGCGACTCCTCCGCGACATTGGGCGCTGCGACGAGGCGCTCGCCATGCTCGCCGAAATCTACAACTGGTTTACTGAAGGCTTCGACACTGCCGACCTGAAAGACGCCAAGGCGCTGCTGGATGAGTTGTCGGCGTAATGGCGTCTCGTTGCTGAAAAATCATAGACTGGCTACGACGCCACAATCGAGATCAGGCTGCCAGTAGGCCAGGGCGGCGCTGAGATCCTTGTCAAGAATCAGCCGACTACCGCAATCGGGTCACCAACTACGTGCGGCGCTTTTCGACCAAACGCCAGGTACCGGTTTTTCCGCCGAAGAGAGCGCGGTGTTAGTTTCGTCGCCGTGGATTGGCATAATGGTGGTGTCCTTCTTCCAACTATCGTTGACGCGGCGGCAGGCTCGGGAGCTGTTTGGGCGAGCCATCCTGCATCTGGCAGGAATTGAAGATCGGGCTCCGACCGAGAAGCGGGTGACGGGAAGGCCAGGCTCGGGAAGGGCCGACCGTTGCGCCGGCGACGGTACCGGATGGAAAAGCTCGTCGACTTGATCAGCGCGTCTCCCGCCCATCCGCGTACCGGGTGCTGAGCCAAGCGAGCAGAACCTTTACCTTCGGGTCGAGATGCTGGCAAAAACGTAAACCTCACGGCGCGCCTCCGCCCTCTCTTGTAAAGGAGCCGGCCACCGAGGCGCCCGGGAGACGAGCGCTGCACGTCTCCGCGGACGGTGTGAGATTGCGTCCTCTCGTCGGGCCTTCGCTGAGTTGAAGTCTCTACTCGATGACTAGTCCTTCAAGTTCCCCTTTTTCGCGCCAACGCTCGAGCATCTCACGGAATGCGACGGCGCCATCTGGATACTGGGCGTCGAGGAAGCCGTTGGTGTCTTGCCTGCCTTCACCGTTGTAGTAGCCGGGCGTGCAGGTGTTCAGATAGTCACTCATCAGGGTCTTGCCGGTGACTAATCGCACCCATTCTGCTTCGGCGTATGCGGTCGGTTCGATCGAGTGACCTTCACGCGCCCTCAGTTGTGAGATCAGATGCGCCACATGCTGCGACTGGGTGTTCAGCATATAGGTGAAGTTCGGAGCGAGTCCAGTTTGAGTCAGACCCATGTGGAAGAGATTCGGAAAGCCGTGACTCAGAAAACCATGGAAAGTCTTCATCCCGTCGGCCCAACAATCGGTGAGCGAACGGCCGTCGCGCCCGTAGACTTCGAATTCGGAGCGCCGCGTGTATGCGGTGCCAACCTCAAAGCCGGTCGCGAAGATCAGACAATCGACCTCGTACGCCACTCCATCGACAATCACTGCATGCTCGGTGATCCGATCCGCTCCTCTGCCTTGGGTATCGACCAGCTTTACGTTCGGCCGATTGAACGTTGGCAGATAGTCATCGTTGAAGGTCGGGCGTTTGCACCATTGTCCGTACCAGGGCTTTAGGGCCTCGGCGGTCGCTGAATCGTCGACCGTGGCCGCGACGCGTTCGCGAATCTCGTTCATCTTTTGAAAGTCTGCAATCTCGGCCATCAGCGCCATGTCCTGCGCGGACAGGGCGGTATCGTTCACACGGGAGAGCAGCCGCGCAAGATTCTTGAAGAGGCTGGTCCACTTGTCACCCACCAGGTCTTCCTCGAGCGGCACGCCTGCCAGAATCGAGCAGAAGTTATGGTTGCGGTACTCCTGCCACCCGGGCTTCAGAGTCGTCACCCAGTTGGGATCGGTGGGCTTGTTGCCGCGCTCATCGACCGATGACGGCGTCCGCTGAAAGACATAGAGTTGCTTCGCGTGCAGTCCCAGGTGGGGCACGCACTGAATTGCGGTCGCTCCCGTGCCGATGATTCCGATGCGCTTGTCCGCCAGTTTGTACAGCCCGCCGGTAGTATCGCCGCCCGTGTAGTCGTAGTCCCAGCGGCTGGTGTGAAAGGTGTGCCCTTGGAAGTTTTCGATCCCCGCTATGGCCGGCAGCTTGGGCCGATTGAGCGGACCACTCGACATGATTAGGTGGCGCGCGCTGAAGCGATCATCGCGATCAGTGATGACCTCCCACCAGTGCGAATTGTCATCCCATCGTGCTTCTTTGATCTGGGTCTGGAAGCAAGTCTTCGCATAGAGATTGAAGTGCTGGCCGATTCGCTGTGCGTGCTCGAATATCTCGGGCGCAAACGAGTACTTCTCTTTCGGCATGTAGCCGGTTTCCTCGAGCAGCGGCAAATAGACGTAGGACTCGATGTCGCATTGTGCGCCCGGGTAGCGGTTCCAGTACCAGGTGCCGCCGAAGTCTCCCCCTTTCTCGACGATGCGGAAGTCGGTGATTCCGGCCTGCTGGAGACGCGCCGCCGCGAGCAATCCGCCGAAGCCGCCACCGACGATCAACGCTTCGAGGTCCTCCTGAATCGCGGGACGGGCGAACGTTGTGACGTAAGGGTCCTCTTCAAAGCGGGCGAGTTGGCCCACGACTTCGCGGTATTGATGGTTGCCCTCGCGGCGAAGGCGCCTTGCGCGCTCTTGCGCATATTTCTGGCGCAGTTCGGCAGGGTCGAAGCCCAGCTGCTCGGGAATAGGGACACCGCTGCTTTGCACTTCGCTGGTAGGTTCACTCATCGCTCGCTTCCTCTAAGGGACGTTGCCCGCATGTTTATTGCGAAACTCTCCAATCTTCGATCGACCACTACTTAGAAAATTGAGTAAATGTCAACCAATTCGAGATTTGAATCTCGCTAGTCCCTTCGAGCTCGCGCTGCCTGGGTTTGACCGGAATCTGCTACAACGATTCAGGTATCGACGGAGCTCTCGAAACCTGCGCTGTGCCTGAGATGCTGGGAGCCTCT
>DASXMJ010000015.1 GCA_036495685.1 Candidatus Binataceae bacterium
GAGCGCGTAGTCTCATACCTGACCGAGGAACTGGTGCGCCGCGGTCACGAGGTGACCCTGTTTGCGTCCGGCGACTCGATTACCTCCGCGCGGTTGGTATCGGGTTTTCCACGCTCACTACGGCTGGCCGGTTTGTCGTCTTCCGGGATCGGCCCCGGGCTTCATATGCCGATGCTCGCCGACGTGTACGGCAGCGCCGATCGCTTTGACATCATTCACTCGCACATCGACTACTGGTCCTTTCCGTTCGCCCGCCTTTGCCCGACCCCGACCATCACTACGATGCATGGTCGGCTCGATGTCGAGCCACTCAAGCCCATCTATGAGCGTTTTCCCGAGATGCCGCTAGTTTCGATCAGCGATTCCCAACGCGGCCCCATGCCCTCGGCGAATTGGGTAGGTACCGCATATCATGGACTGCCGCTCGACTTTCTCAAGTTCAATCCGGACCCCGGCAAGTATCTAGCGTTCCTCGGAAGAATCTGTCCGGAAAAGCGCGTAGACCTGGCCATCGAGGTGGCGCTTAAGGCCGGCATTCCTCTGAAGATCGCGGCCAAGGTCGACGCGGTTGACGTTGAATACTTCGAAAGGCTCATCAAGCCACGCCTCTCTCCTCCGGATGTCGAGCACATCGGCGAGATCAGCGAGCACGAGAAAAGTGAGTTTCTTGGTAACTCGTTGGCGCAATTGTTCGCGATCGATTGGCCGGAACCGTTCGGGCTCGCGATGATTGAGTCATTCGCGTGCGGCGCGCCGGTCATCAGCCGCCCGTGCGGGTCGGTTCCCGAGATCGTGACCGACGGCAAGACCGGCTTCATCGCGTCGACCGTGGATGAACTGGTCGCAGCCGTGAAGCGCATCGATCAGATTTCACGGGCCGACTGCCGCGCCGAATTCGAAGCTCGCTTTAGCGTCACGCACATGGCGCAACGCTACGAAGCACTATACGCGCAGGTGATCGAGGCACGAGAAAAAGCGCTATAGGCACCCCCGCCGTTCGAGTCCCCCCGCCTCGAGTAAGTTGCGCCGTATCCTCGACCCCGAATATGCTTGGGGAACTTCCGGGGATTTTTCCGATGTTCGAAGATGAAACCGTCGATGTTAGATGCCCCAAGTGCGGGCATCTGAACACTATCCAAGTCCGCGAGTTCGAGGTCCGCGTGGAAGCGCATTTCGTCTGTGAGGGCTGCAAGACCGGTGTGAAGGTCGAAGGACACGAGTTTCACGACCGCCTCGCTCGGCTCCGCCAGGAAGTGGAAGAGCTCGAGCGCGAAGCGGGGCGCGAGTCCAAGGGAAAGCCCCGGCGCCCACGCAAGGGCGATTTCCAGATTTGAGTTCACTCACGATGGCCATCGAAGCGATCCTGTGGGACTTCGGCGGTGTCTTCACAAGCTCGCCGTTCGAGGCTTTCAATCGCTATGAAGCCCGGCGTGGCCTCCCCAAGGACTTCATTCGCAAGGTCAATTCCACCAACCACGAGTGCAACGCGTGGGCGCTTTTTGAGTGTTCTAGAATTGACGCGCAGGAGTTCGACCTCAAGTTTCTCGAAGAATCAACTGCGCTCGGCTATCCGGTACGGGGCGGAGACATCCTGCCACTCTTATCCGGCGAGCTCCGTCCGCGAATGGTGGCGGCCTTGCGCGCTTGCAAGCAACGCTTCAAGATCGGCTGCATTACCAACAACGTTATCCACTCCAATGGACCCGCAATGGCGGCGAACCCGCACGCCGCGGCGCGGGTCGCCGAAGTAATGCAGCTCTTCGATGCGATCATCGAAAGCTCCAAAACCGGCATCCGCAAGCCCAACCCGAAAGTCTACCTGATGATGTGTGACCGGTTGGGGGTGCCCCCGCGAGCCTGCGTCTACCTCGACGATTTGGGCATCAATTGCAAACCCGCGGCGCAGCTGGGCATGATCGCCATCAAAGTGGTGACCGAGGATCAGACCCTCTCCGAATTGGGACGTGTCACCGGACTCGCTTTCTAGCTCACACCGAGACGTGGGACTCTCCGACTGGATCTTTGGCTGGTTTCTCGAGTGGAGCATGAGTTCCAAGACGATTAGCCGCCAGCGGCCGCCCGCGCTTAAGGACGCGCGCGGCAAGGTGCTGGAAATCGGCTTCGGGACCGGCCTCAACCTGCCCTGCTATCCAGCGACGGTGACGAACCTTGTGGTGGTCGATCCGGAAGACCTGATGCCCAAGCGAGTCGCCGCTCGTATTTCCGCGGCACCATTTCCCGTAACGCGCGTAACGCGGAGCGCTGAACGCCTGCCGCTTGAAGACGACGCCTTCGACTGCGCCGTCAGTACCTTTACCCTATGTACTATCCCTGATGCATCGGCTGCATTGCGCGAGGTGCGGCGGGTATTGAAACGCGATGGAAGGTTTCTGTTCCTGGAACACGGGCTCAGTGAAGAACCGTCGGTCGCAAAGTGGCAGCGCCGTTTGAATCCGATCCAGCGCAGGATCGGTCGTGGATGCACACTCGACCGGCGCATCGATACACTTATCGCCGATGCCGGCCTGGAGATCACCCGCCTCGATCGCTTCCTCATCCCCGGGATGCCGCGCACGCATGCGACGATGTACCGTGGCATCGCGGCCGCGCGGAAGTGACCTCGAGAGCCCTACTTCGTATAGTCAAAACCGAGTGCTTCTCGGGAAGGAAGACCGACGAACGTTCGAAGTCGATGAACTTCGACTCGTCCTCTAACAACGCTGCTCCGGTGTTCTCGCTCCGCGGGGTCTCCTTCGCTGGCGAAATCCGCGATCGCTCCACCACACTTCGGTGATGCCGTCGTAAGTCTCGGTCTTCTGGCGGGCATCTCCAAACTGGCTTCCTCAATCTTCGGAAAACTGTACGGCCCTGGACGTTTCCTGGCATTGAGCGCCTTGGCAAAAACCGCGCACGAGCGGACCGTGGGTGTTGAGTCAGTACTCGTGAAAGTGCTTCTTAAGACGTCGGCAGGTCTTCGAACAACGTAGATCAATTCGATCGTCGGCTTTAGCTCATCGGGCTCTCGCGCCGCCGCTAGCCAGCCAATGTGGTCGACTTCATCAAGCCTTCGCGTGCTGGATTCAGCTTCGTCGACCAGCCAAAGGTTTGGGCCCGAGGTATTTTCCCGGTTCCGGTGTGAGCGCCGAAAATTTGATTACCGCCGCGGCGAGATCATTGAGATCTTGCCGCGCGCTTTCCGCCAGTTCACCTGCGGTAAAATCCGCAGATACCAGGTAGACGCTAGTCGGAACCACGATCGCGCCGAACCACGCGAGAATATCGCGCAGATGCCAATCGGCACCGAGAAAATGATGGTGCGTGGCGCCCATCGCGATGATTCCAACCGGCTTTGCCGCTAAGGCCTCGAGCGGCAGATGGTCGAGGAAATTTTTCAGCGCACCGGTAATCGATCCTCTGTATACCGGACTGGCGACTATTACTCCGTCGGCTCGGCGCACGCTCTCGACCAGCCCGGCGGTGTCGTCGCGGTACTGCTCGGGCGGGCGGCCATCCGCGAAAGCTATCCGTTGGTCCGCAAGATTTACTAGGTGAACGTCGACCCCCTGATGCGACCTCTGCGCGTTGTCAAGCAGCCACCGCGTTGCGCTAAGGAGGCGGCCCGGCGGCGTAACGCTTCCCACGATAGCCTGAAGTTTGATCGGCATTGTGCTATCCGGCCGCTTCGTGCGATGCGTGTCCTTCGCGCCGGGCGGCCTCGCGCCGCACCAGCGGGATCAGGTGGCGTCCGTAGTCGATCGCATCTTCGAGCGGATCGAATCCACGGATCAGAAAAGTCGTCACGCCGAGGTCGTAATACGCCATCAACGATTCCGCGACTTGCTCTGGCGTCCCGACCAGCGCTGTGGTGTTTCCGCGCGCGCCGGTTGCGGCTGCAACCTCGGTCCAGAGGCGCTGGTCGAGCACCTTTCCTTTCTCCGCCGCCGCCAGCAGCCGTTGCGATCCGACCGCCTGTGGCTCCTTGCGGGTCACGGCGGCCGGCGCACCGCCGCGGATCTGATGAATCTTCGCGATGATTGCACGTGCGCGATCCCAGGCGGCCGCTTCGGTCGGCGCCAGAATGGGCCTGGTCGAAAGACTGAATCTCACGGTGCGCCCATGCCGTGCCGCTGATGCCCTGACCAGCGCGATGGTTCGAGCTGCTTCTTCCAGCGGTTCTCCCCACAGGGCATAGACGTCGGCGTGCTTGCCTGCAATCGCGATCGCCGCTTCGGATGCGCCGCCGAAATAGATAGGTGGATAGGGTTTTTGCAGCGGTTTCACCTCGGGTGACGAGCGGCGGAAGCGGTAGTACTTGCCTTCGTGGTCAACGGGCTGGTCGGCTGTCCAGATGCGGCGCAGGATTTCGACGTATTCGTCGGTCCGCGCGTAACGCTCGTCGTGCGGCAGCAAGTCGCCATCCTTCGCCTGATCGCTGTCGTCGCCGCCCGAGATGATATGTACGGCCAGGCGCCCGCCGCTGAAATGATCGAGCGTCGCCAGCTTGCGAGCGGCGAGCGTCGGCGCGACGAACCCCGGACGATGCGCGAGCATCAGCTGCAGCCGCTGTGTGAGGAATGCGGCGTAGGCGGCCACCACGAATCCGTCCGCGCCGTTCGAGAAGTATCCAATCAGGATCCGATCGAATCCGGACTGCTCATGCGCCTGCGCGAAGCGGCGCACGTAGTCAACATCGATTACAGGCCCGCGCGGCGGATGAATTTCCGACGCCGGCTGTGTTCCGATCATCCCGATGAATTCGATGCCCATCGAAGTCATTCCGCTCGTGCCCCAAAGCACGCCGCAGGGCCTTCGAGCAACATAGTACGCTTCGACCAGCGCGGGTAGCCGACGCTTCGCTACTGAGTTGCCCTGCTCCTGGCAGGTCTAAAAACGGCCGGCGGCGCCGGGTTGGAAGCGCCAGCGCTCTATGCCGCCAGCGAGCTGTCGCTCGTAACCAGCAACCCGATTTTCCGACCCCGGAGCTGCTGGTGCTCGGTAGTTATGGTTTTCGTCGACTAACTGGCCGTACTTGACTCGCTTCCCGCACATTGAGTATCGCTCCATGCAAGGCCTGATCTGACGACAGGCACTTAAGTCTGCGTGCGCACCCGCCACGCCCAGGGAGTCTCCAATGAGTGACGCTGCTAATGATCCATCCGCCGACGGCGGTACCGAAGGTCTCGGTTTTGATCCCGATGCCCTCCGGGCCAAGTACCGCGAAGAGCGCGACCAGCGCATCCGCTCCGACGGCAACGAACAGTACGTTGAGGTCAAGGGTGACTTCAGCCGCTATGTAGATGATCCGTATGTAGAACCCGGCTTCACCCGCGAACCGCTGAACGAGACGTTAGAGATTGTGATCGTCGGCGGTGGCTTCGGCGGTCTGCTCGCGGGCGCACGCCTGCGCGAGGCGGGCGTGCAAGACCTTCGCATCGTCGAGAAGGGCGGCGACTTCGGCGGCACCTGGTACTGGAACCGCTATCCGGGCGCACAATGCGACATCGAGTCATACATCTATCTGCCGCTGCTCGAGGAGACTGGATACCTTCCGAAAGAAAAGTATTCCTTCGCGCCGGAAATCCTCGCGCACGCGCGCCGCATCGGCGAGAGGTACGATCTGTATCGCAGCGCTCTCTTTCAGACCCTGATCAAGGAAATCCGATGGAGCGAGGAAGAGTGTCGGTGGCTGGTCAGCACCAATCGTGATGACCTCCTGCGCGCGCGCCACGTAGTGATGTCCAACGGTCCCCTCAACCGGCCCAAGCTGCCCGGAATTCCCGGGATCGACAGTTACAAGGGGCACACCTTTCACACCAGTCGCTGGGACTACCAGTACACCGGAGGAGACACCAACGGGAATCTGCACAAGCTTGGTGACAAGCGGATGGCGGTGATCGGAACCGGCGCGACGGCGATCCAATGCGTCCCCCACCTCGCGAAACACGCTCAACATTTATTTGTGTTCCAGCGCACGCCGTCGTCCGTCGACATTCGCGGTAACAGTCCGACCGATTCCGAATGGGCCAAGGCGCTGGGTTCCGGTTGGCAAAAAAACCGGATGGACAACTTCAACACCCTGGTTTCCGGTGGAGCAGCCGACATGGACCTGGTGAACGACGGATGGACCGATATCATCCGCAACCTGGCTGCGCTCCTGCCGCGAAAAGAAGCTGACCCGGACAAGCGCCACGACATGGCCAAGATGACGGAGTTGGCGGATTTCAAGAAAATGAATCAGATCCGGGCGCGGGTCGATTCGATCGTGAAGGACGAGGCAACGGCGGAGGCGCTCAAGCCCTGGTATCGGCAGTTCTGCAAGCGCCCCACCTTCAACGATGAGTACCTGCCCGCATTCAACCGACCCAACGTGACACTGGTCGACACGCGCGGACGCGGGGTCGATCGCATCACGGAAAAGGGCCTGGTCTTCGATGGGAACGAATACGAAGTGGATTGCATCGTCTTCGCGACCGGCTTCGAGGTCGGTACCGCGTACACGCGCCGCTCGGGCTACGAGATTTACGGGCGCGGCGGCAAATCGTTGACCGAGCATTGGGGGGACGGCCTCAGGACGCTCCATGGTTTTTACAGCGCGGGCTTTCCGAACTGCTTTCACATGGGAATCACCCAGAATGCGCTTACGGCCAACTTTCCGCACATGCTCGATGAGCAATCGCGGCATATCGCGCAGCTCATCCAGCACGCCAAGCAGAATGAAGCCCGCTGCATCGAGCCAACGCCGGAAGCGGAGGCGGAGTGGGTCGCGACCATCAAGGCCAAGGCGATCAACAGCCTAAACTTCCTGACCGAGTGCACGCCTGGCTACTACAACAACGAAGGCAAGCCGACGGCAGGGACGGGTCTGGCGGGCGATAACTATGGGGGCGGTCCGATCGAGTTCTTCGCGCTCCTGAAACAATGGCGCGAAGCGGGCGACATGAAAGGTTTGAAATTCAGCTAGCTGGGAATCCACCGATTGCGCAGGAGCGATTCTTCGAAATCTGTACGGATCTACGCACGCTGCGGATCGATGGACTGATTTGCTCCAGGCGACGGGAAGCGCGCGCAGAATCATTCTGAGCGCGCAGATTCATGGTTCTGCGGAGTGGTCGCCAACGCATCTGGATCTGCGTCTTCCTAGCGAGATTGATCGTTTTCGTCGAATGGAGCTGCGTCGGGCCGGTGGCCGAACCCCGACCTCTGGTCTGGGTAAACTTCGGCAAAGGTCACCGGAGCGTTTCGGCTGCGGGCAATCTGCCGTTCGCTTCGCATCGGTGTCGCTTAATGCGGCGGCGGCCCCTTGGCTATCTTCTGCAGCGACGGGTTCATGTGGTCCCACTTGAGTGCACTCGAAGTCCAGATGTCCATGGTCGGGTGATAGCGGTTGGGATCGTCGAGACTCGTCAGGTGGATTCCAATCGCATCGGCGCGGCCGGAAATCCTTGCGAACAGGCGCGATCCGCACTCCGCGCAAAATCCCCGGCTCATCGTGTTGCCGCTGTGAGTAGGCACTGAGTGGTACTTGGGCTGACCGGTTATTGTGACCGTAGCGGAAGGCACTGCGATCGCGCTGATGAAGGGCGCACCGCTGGCTTTCTGACAATCCCGGCAATGACAATTGAAAATTGCAAGCGGCTCGGCCGAACACACGAAGCGAATCGCCCCGCACCCGCATCCTCCGGAAAACGCTTCTG
>DASXMJ010000016.1 GCA_036495685.1 Candidatus Binataceae bacterium
TTTCTCGATGCAGGATCCGGCGGTTACCGCCGAACTGACGATGCGTCATCTGCTGACCCATGTCGGCGGCTGGGACGGCGACTATTTCGAAGATACGGGAAATGGCGACGACGCTCTCGATCGATACGTCAAGCTTTTGCCAGATCTGCCACAGCTTACCCGGCTGGGTACGGTGTTCTCTTACAACAACTCGGCGTTCGCGATCGCGGGCAGGGTAATAGAAGTGGTTACCGGCCAGACTTGCGAGAACGCACTCAAGGAATTGGTGCTGAAACCACTGGGACTGAACCAGTCATACTTCTTCCCGACGGATGTGATGCTACACGCCTTTGCTGTCGGCCACGGGGTTAACGAGGGTCAGAACTTCGTCCGGCGTCCATGGCAGTTGATACGCGCGAGCGCGGCGATGGGAGGAATCGCCGCATCGATGAAGGATCAGCTTCGCTACGCGCGGTTCCATCTCGGCGACGGCACCGCTGAGGATGGGACCCGGGTGTTGTCGAGGGAATCGATGCGCCAGATGCAAACTCCGGGCGACGTAGGGGAATTGGATTTCAAGATGGGACTGGCGTGGCAGATACAGGATATCGATGGGATTCGTCACGTGTCTCACGGAGGCGGCACCTTCGGACAGATTTCATTCTTCACGATGACACCGAGGCGCAACTTTGCGCTCGCCCTGACCACCAATTCGAACAGCGGGGGATTCTTGGGACGTGAGGTTACCAAAGATGTAGTCGCGCGGTTTCTTGGCAATCCTCAGTCCGAACCTGAGGAAATCGCGATGAGCGAGGCGCAGATTGCGGAATATGCGGGCCGCTATACTGCGACCCTGGACGACATCGAACTCCTCCCCGATGCCGGCAAACTAATGGCACAAGAGCACCCCAAAGGTGGTTTTCCGACCCGCGATACGGTGCCCGATCCAACCAGGCCACCACCATTTCGCGTCGGGCTGATCGCTCCCGATCGCCTTGCGGGAATGGACCCGCCATACAAAGACGAGCAGGGCGAGTTCCTTCGTAACTCGGACGGCTCGATCGCTTGGCTGCGTTTCAACGGGCGAATTCATGCCCCACTCCGTTCCGATCAGAAACGGGCCTAGGTGGGAACACACGCTATCTCGCCGATGTCCTCACCGAATCCGCACCGCCGATGCAATCGAGGCTCATCTGGGCAGTAAGAGAACCGCTTGCCCACTGAGTTTCATCTCGGATCGTTGCGCGATTGCTAGGCTTTCCGCCGATGGCACCCGAATTGGAGGCGCATGAGATCTCTTCCTATCCCGGTGGCGGTGTGATCAGTCTCCAATCGATCGTGCTGTTGTGTCGAAAATGCCACCACACGATCCATCTGGAGCGCTCGGTGTCATGGGCGCGAGACCGTGCGCGGTGGAAGTGGGAGGACGAAAATCCATCCCCAAACCGTCGAGTCTCCTGGCCGACGGTCGAGGCTTTGCGAGCTAAGATGGCAGTGGCAGACGAGGCCGCGACCGCATACCGCGAAGAAATGCTCACGCACTACTGCAAGGTGAACCGCGTCACGCGGAGACAGTGTGAGCGAGATTATGAGAATGCCGACCCGCCTCACGACATAACATCTACCGATGACGCGCGAGCAGGCCAACCTGTTCTTTCAGGTCATCGCGCAGCGCTACGAACGCGGCTCAATGATCCTCACCTCCAATCTCACCTTCGGCAGTTGGGATAGCGCTTTCGCCGGCGACGGAGTGCTCACCGTGGCGATGCTCGATCGGATCCTTCACCATTATGTCATCGGCAACATCAATGGCGAGAGCTTCCGCCTAAAGGACAAGCGCAAAGCCGAACTGCTTACAGCTCCCGGCAAGATAGCGAAGCACTAGATCACAGGTGGTTCGCTTGCCCACGTAGCCGCTCCGCAGCCTTTGTGGCTCCTTCCTCACCGTCGCCAAAGGAATAGATGGTTCGACAGAGCAGGTGGCTGGTAAGATGCCTGATCGACGTTTCTGAACGATGCAATGTCCGAAAATGGGAGAGCGAACATGCCAAAGGTCCTGATAGCCGCCGCGGGGGGCCGCGTCGCCCGGCGTGTCGCCGCTGCGCTCTGCGCCCGTAGCGAGCCTCCGCGAGCGCTGGTGCGAAACGCCAGCAAAGCTCGTGGCGTGCTGGTCGACGACCGAGGTGCACCACTGCCGCTCGAGATGGCGGTGAGCGAGTTCACCGACCGCGACGGCCTGAGGCGAGCGCTAGCTGGAATCGAGGTAGCGTTCCTCGCGCTCGGCAGCAGCCTGCAGCAGGTGGACCTTGAGCAACGCTTCATCGACG
>DASXMJ010000017.1 GCA_036495685.1 Candidatus Binataceae bacterium
AGGTATTAGATTGGAGAACTTTGCCGCGAGCAAAGTGGGTCACTTTCCGGGTCGGGATTGCGTCGCTCGCTGCGGTGCTCACAGCCGTCGCCGTGCCCTCAACCCGCCAGGGGCCAGCCAGCATGCGGACAGAGGGTGGCGTCGAAGCGGTTGCGCTTAAGTGGTTTACCGAGATGCAGGCGGGTCAGATCGACCGCAGCCGGCTGACCGCTGACTACAGCGCGCAACTGACGGATGCCGCGGTACAGGGCATGTCGCGGTACCTCAGGGAATTTAGGTACGGCGTATCGCCGACGCGGGCCGAGGTTCTCCAGAGCCGCACGAGCGGACAACAGAAACTCTACGTTGTAGAACTTCTCTTCCCCCGCGGCGATGCGGCCAGCCTCCTGTTCGGCTTCAATGCCAAGAATCAGATTACCGGGGTTAGTCTTCTGAGCATGGCGGGTGACTGATAGATAATCAGAAGAAGCGGCTGATCGACGTTTTGAAACGCGGGCTCCCCGCCGGGTGGAGTAAACAATCCGCGAGGTGCCAGCTATCCGCGTTACCGCAAACGCGTGGTCAACGCGGTGAGCCCAAACGACATTTAGCAAGAACGCGGGCACCAGGCTCGTGAGCTAACTGGGCCTGGTCATCTAGAAAGAGGTGGCGATGAAGAAGGTGGCCTCGATTTTGATGGCCTTCGGTATATTGTGCGCCAGCACGGCTTTCGCGCAGGGAGTCGTGCTGCCGTTACCGGCCGAAGATACACAGCGGATAAACACGATGCTTGGCCCGGGGGTCGTCGGAAGCCCAGTTCCCAGTAAGCCGCTCAGCGACGGAATCACGTACTTTCCGCTCCAGAACAAGACCCTCACATATCAAGTTACCTCGGGTAAGAACGTGGGAAACACGCAAGCACTCACCGTCAGCCGCCGATCCCGACCTAACGGGCAACAGGCCTGGAGATTTCAATTTTCACCAACGCTTTCGGGGTTTCTGAACCAGAGCGTGGACGGAGCGCTGATAATGCCCGCGGTGAGCGACAGTGGAGAAGGCGTTATTGTGGTCAGCACGCCTGCGAATCCGTTCGTGCCCAAGGGGATGAATCCCGGTGAGACCCGATCGTTTTCGCAGAACGTCTCCGTAAACTATCTCAACAATCCTTCCGACCAGCGCTACTCCGGGACTGTTGCGGGCACCTACACTTACCTTGGAACCTATCGAGTGACGGTCCCCGCTGGCACCTTCAACGCTGACCTGATTCGCGTCAAGTTCGAGGGCGAGGTTGGCCCTGCACACACCAAGGATGCACAATACAACTTTTTTGCCCCCGGGGTCGGTGTCGTTGCTATGATCACCCAGGAGGACATCGAAGCGTTCTGGATTTTCAACATCGACACCAGCACAGGGAAGGTTCTGGCAGCGCGGTGATTTTCTCTATCGTCATTTCGCCAATAGGGATTTTGGCGTTTCGATGAGCACAGCCGCCGCCGAACTTGTTTCGATTGATCCGAGGCCTTACTTGCTTGAGTTCCTTTCCGAATCGACCGGCTCGTCAATCATCTGGCGGAGCCCCTGGTTGTCGGGTTCGAGTTGCAGAAGGCGTCGCGCATACAGAACGGCCTGGCCGCGATCATGCGTTTGGTCGAGATAGATAACCAAGGCAGTGAGTGAATCTCGATCGTAGGGATGCGATTTTATGGAGTGCTCCAGTGTATCGATCGCTGCGCTTCTCTGACCCGCATCATTGAGGGCGACCGCATAGACGTAAGCATATCTGGCGTTTCGCGGATCGCTGCTCGCGGCGGTCGCCAGTAGATTGAGCGCTTTAGCATGCTGTCCCTGACGCGCCATCGACAGGCCCAGCGCATAAAGAAGTGCTGGGTCGGAAGGTGAGTGCTGCAGGGCGGCGCGCAACGTCGCTTCGCCATCCGCCTCCCGGCCGAGACTTCGCTCGAGGTCGGCTAGATTGACGGCAGCCGGGACAAAGGTTGGATCCAGCGATAGGGCCTCTTTCAGTTGGGCTTCCGCCTCCCTGACCTCCTTGCGCTTGGCGAACAGCAACGCGAGGTCCAGGTGCGACTCGGGGCGATCCGCGTTCAGTTCCTGCGCGGCGACATACTCTTGCGTGGCGTGCTCGAGGTTCGCAGCGAGGCGTGGGTCTGCTGCGTGAGCCTTCACAGGTGCCAATACTTCCGCCGTCTCGATGCGTACCGATCTCACAGGATCGCCGAGGAGCGAACCGAGAGTGGAAGCGCTCCCCTGAGGATCGGAGTTGGATAGAGCGGCAGCGGCAGCTCTCCGCATCAATGCCGATTGGTCGTTTGCCGCCCCGCGCACCTCCGGCTCGGTTGGTGACGGAGAATAGCCAGCCAGGCGCGAGACCGCGGTAGCGCGAGCGATCGCGGGCTGGTCAGGGTCTGCCGCCAGTTCCCTGAGAGCGCGCTCCGCGCCGGGCGCGTTCTCGACGGCCGCACGAAAGGTTTCGGCATAGCGCTGGAAACCTTCCGGAGTGTGGCCGTACCACTTCTGCAGCGAGTCGGAGGCCCACTGCGCAGACTTGTCGGCGTGACATTGGTTGCATGCGTTGGGCGTGCCCAGTCGCAAGGTCAAATCGGGGCGCGGGATGCGAATGCTGTGATCGCGGCGAGCGTCGATGACCATATAAGTTCGGGTCGGCATGTGGCATTCGACGCATCGCGAACCTGCCACCCCCAGCTTGTGAAAATGGTGACGCGGGGAGTCGTACCTGTTGCCTGCGTGGCATTGGAGACACACGTGGTTTCCTTCGGCGCGCAGCGCAAGCCCGTGCGGTTCATGACAATCGCTGCACGTCACCCCCTCGTGAAACATTCTGCTCTGGACGAAGGAGCCGTATTCGTAAACCTCCTCCTTGATTTGGCCGTCCGGAAAGTAAAGGTCGCTGTCCAGCAGTGTAACCCGGTAGTCGTCCCCGACCGGTTGTCCGTGGACGTAGTCTTCATGGATCTGGCCGCGGCGCGCATGACATCGCGCGCACATCATGATTTCGTTTTCGGAGGTGCGGGGCGAGTTGCGACGCCCATTGCCGGTGGCAGGGTCGATAGTCCACACGACTCCTTTGCGATCCTCGAGGGCCACCGTGAGCCCTTTGTTTGCCGCGGAACCCTTCCAATCCCCGCGCTTTTGCGCCCAGGCGACGTGATCGGAACCGGGTCCGTGACAAGCCTCACACGATACGTCGATTTCCGCGAAGGTGGTTGAGTAACTGCGTTTCTGTTCATCATAGTTCTTGCGCACATTGGTCGAGTGGCAATCCGCGCACATGTAGTTCCAGGTCTGATCAATTCCGGTCCAGTGAAGCGGGTCGGAGGCGCGGACTTTGTGGTCGGGGTAGAGAATAAACCAGCGTTGGCCCCCAGCCTCGGGCGAGCGGCTTTCCCACGCGATGCCCAATGCTTGCAGGCGTCCCCCCGGCATTGCGATCAAGTATTGCTGTAGCGGGAAAACGCCAAAAGCGTAATTAATTTCGTAGTCGTGGAGCCTGCCGTCAGGTCCGTCGGTCCGGGCCATGAATTTTGCGCCACGGCGAAAGAACGTTGAGGTCACACCAAGGTTAGAGAAGGTAGCGTGGTTGAAGTTGCCGAGAACGGAACGCGGGTTCGCGGGCTGCATCGCAAGTTGATGATGTGAACCGGTCCACCGCTTGAGCTCGTCCTGATGACAGCTGCCGCATGCCCCCGCCCCGACAAAGGTGGGCGACGCAACCAGAGGTCGCACCCCGAGGAAAATGCCGGTCACGGCGCCTAAGAGGAGAATCACAAGTTCGCGAAGAACTCCGGGGGCGAAGAGCTGAGATTTCGACACCACGCGCTCTGCATCAAATACCAAGACGCGCCGAGCGAAAAGAGCCCGAGAAGGTTTGTCGCGAAACGGCCCAGACCCGGCTGCCTGATGCAACGCTTACGGTGTCGACAGTCGCTGGCCGGTTCCCTCAACCGACCGACCAGCTTGCAGATCCAAGCATTTGGCGAGATGTCGACGCTCTGCCATCCCTCCCGTCGTCGGGCACGCAACCTGAAGAAGCTTTTGGAATTTTCCTCGCGCCCACGACGGTTCCTGGCTCAGGGGTCGCGGCCATCGCGCTAGCGCCAGCCGCTTCCTCAGTGTTATCGCCTTTCAGGTGGCGGACGCGACCCTGATGGTTTCTTCCGCCGCGGCCGGGTGCTCGAGAGACTCCCACTTAATGATTTTGAGGTCGAGGACAAAGATCCCGTACATGACCGGAACGAGCAACAATTCGATGAAGGTGGCGAGGCTGAGACCACCGATTTGCGCGTAACAAAGTGGCTGCCAGAGCGGGCCACCGCGAATTGAGAGCGGAAATAGAGCCAGCACCGTTGCGCCCACCGTGATCATTACAGGCCGCAGGCGTTCGATCCCCGCGTCGAGCACCGCATCCATGAAGGGCTCGCCCTTTTCATGCATCTCCTCGACAAAGTCGAACAGCACGATCACGTGACTGACGATGACCCCCACGAGACTCGCGACTCCGAGAAACGCCATAAAACCGAACGGAGTACCCATCGCCAGCAGCGCGAGCAGTGCGCCGACCACGCCGAAGGGGACGCACATGAAGACCAGGACCGGCTTGACTGCATTGTTGAACTGGATGACCAGCGCGACGTAAATCATGATGCTTGAGAGCACCAGAACCACGACGAGTTCGGAAAAACCGGTCTGCTGTTTGGCGAATTCGCCGCCGATTACGATCGAATAGCCTGGCGGCAACGAAGCTTGCAGTTTTTTTATCTCGGGAATTGCCGCGTTGAGCACCTCGGATGCCAGTACTCCGGGCGCTGTGAATGACTGCACGCTGATAGTCCTAAAGTGCGCGCGGCGTCGAATTCGCTGCGTCTCGAGACGGTAACTCATGTGGGAAATCGACTTAAGTACGATGGGCTTGCCGCCATTGGCCGGAAACACGTACAGATTTTGGAGCGCATCAACCGTAGCGCGCTCCGGACGTGTCAGCCTTGCGATGATAGGGATCTGTTTGTCGCCCTCGAGCAGGTAGCTGACGGTAGTGCCGCTGAGCCCGGCGGTAGTCGATGCGGCCACGTCGCTGTTGGTGACGCCGGCGGCATTGGCCCGGTCAGGATCGATCTGCAGGCGCGCAACCATCGTCTGCCGAAACCAGTCGTTGCGCACGCGACGCGCCGTCGGTACCTTGCGCAGGATCGTTTCGACCTGACCCGCGATTTTGCGAATCGTATCGATGTCCTGCTGCTCGTCGCCTCCGTTGCGCACTGACTCCGCGCGCCCGTTGACGAAGATTTCCACCGGATACTTGGTCCCGTTGGTTTGCAGCTCCTGGACATCAACGTAAGCGCCCGGAATTGCGTCCCCCAACGCCGGTTGCAGGAGCTTCGCAAACTCCGGCATGTCGCGCCTGTCACGAATTTGCATAATGATCTGCGCGTAGTTGAGTTGCTTGGACTCAGGGCCGAGCGAGTACCAGAAGCGCGGTCCGCCGCCCCCCAGAAAGGTGGTGAGCGATTTGAGAAGCGCGGGATGATCGCTACTACCGCCGCCGTGAAGCGCATCGAACTCTTGCGCGGTCTTCAGAATGATTGAACGCGCCTGGTCCGCGGCCAATGCGGTATTCGACAACGCGGTATCGTTGGGCAGAAAGACGTCGACCGTCGCGAGAAACTGGAGGTCGATCGGAAAGAAGGCGGTCCTTAGCTTTGTACCAAAGTAAAGGCCGATGACCAGAAAGACGATCGAGAGGCCCATCGACAACCATCGATGCTCGAGCAGAAGGTGGCCGGTGCGGTAGTAGAATCCGCTAAAGCCTTGCTTGCGTCGTTCCTCGATGGGCAGGGGCTTTTTCCGGGATGGTCGCAGCCAGTAGTACCCGAGCATCGGAATAAAGGTCATCGAAACCAGACGCGACGCGATGAGCGCAGCGGTCATTACGACGGGAAGCGAGATCAGGAACTTGCCAGTGTCGCCGGTCAAAATCCCAAACGGAAGGTACGCGACTATATTGGTGATGGTGGCGTAGAGAATCGCGCGTGCCAGTTTGGTTGGGCCCAGCCACGCGGCAATGATCCGCGGATGGCCGAGGTCGAGGTCGCGCTTGATAGCGTCTCCGGCCACGACCGGATCGTCGACCAGCAGGCCCAGCGCGATGATTAAGGAAGCGGTCGAGACCTGCTGAATATCCCAGCCCAGCACCTTCATCATGCCAAAGGTCATCAACAAGGTTATCGGAATCGAGACCGCCATGAGCAGGGCGGAGCGCCATTCCCAGAATCCGAGCAGCGCCACGACCACGACCAGGATGATTGCCTCCTCCAGGGCGTGATTGAACAACTGGACGTTTTCCTCCACCTGGCGCGGCTGATCCGAGGTTCGCGCCATAATCAAATCGGAGGGCAGCTGGTGGCGGAGAATCGCGAGCTGGCGATCTACATTTTCGCCGAAGGCGCGGATCTGTTGGCCAGTCCGCATCTGCACATCCAGGGTTATCGCACGATGGGTCTGCCAGCGTTGCGCCGAGTCGGGCACGGTGTAGTAGTTGAGATAGCGCGGGGGCTCGAGATAGGTGCGCGAGATACTGGCAATATCGCGAAGATAAAGCGGGGTGCCGGTCGCCGACTTGTAGACGATTACGTCGCCGATCTCTTTTTCGCTTTTGAATTCACCTGAAGGAAAGATGAGCAAATTGGCGCCGTTGGTTTCGAGAGTCCCTCCGCTGGTCACGATGTTGCGTGCGACCAGGGTTTTAGCCACGTTGCTCGCGGTCAGTCCGAGCGCCGCGAGCTTGCTTTGCGAATACTCGAGGTTGACTATCTGGGGAAGGTTGGCGTTTATCAGAATCTTGGAGACCTGAGGCACCCCGATAAGACCACGCCGAATCAAATCGGTGTAATCGTCGAGTTCGCGGTAGCTGTACTTGTCGCCGGCGACTTCGAGAAGTTTGGTGCGCGTGTCCGCCGGATCGCGTACCACTGCTGGAGACCACACGTCGGGGTCGAAGGAGGTCGTGCCAAACGCCTGGCGAACGCAGTCGTTAAAAACCGACAGCAACTGGTTGTCGGAGACCGAGGTGGTGCCATCGAGAGCGACGAAACCTTTGCCATCCACGGGAAGAATATCGCTAAAGACACCACCTTTACCGAGGCAGGCGCCAAGACTGCTTTGCAGCCGGAGTCCCAGGTCGGGTCGCCGCAGCGAAAATGGAAACGCCACTACCAGGCTCGCGCGCCCGCCGGAGCCATTACTCGACGCGCGTGCGGCACGGAGGCGCTCCTCGATCTCGGCGGCGCGTAACGACACCGCGACTTCCGACTCGCGCGGACTTGCCACCGTGAGCATCAGCGCCGCGGTATCCCCAAAGCCGCTGAAGAACTGAATGGGTCCCGCACCTTGCGGCAGATCGGTGATGCCCCGCAATTTGAGGTCCATTTCATTGAAGATCGGTTTGGTGTCGTTGATACGGTAGTCGACCTGAACATTGACCACCGAAAGTCCATCGAGGGTGAGCGATTTTATCGAGTATTCCTCGGCGGAAGGAGGCCGCACTTCGGCGACTTCGGTGAGCTTCTGCTCGATCTTGCGGGTAACGAGCTGCTCTACCCGGTCGGCGCTCACTCCGGGCCAAGCGCATTGGACCTGCGCCTCCTTGACCGGAATGTCGGGATCCTTGCGCTTGGGCATCTGGTCGTAGCCGTAGATGCCCCATCCGATTACCAGCAGAAGCAGGACCCAGGAGATCTGGCGATTTTCGGTAAAGAAGCGCGCCGTATTGTGAACGTTGGCGATTATCTCTTTGTCTGATCGATGCGCCACGAGTAACTTCCGCCGATCCTAGACTACGGCATGATCCGAATGCTTTGGCCGTCGTATACGATGTCACTGCCCTTGACGATCACTTTGACCCCGGGGTCCAGGCCCGACTCGACGGAGACCTCATCACCAAGGACCGGTCCAATGGTCACGGGTTTGAGGCGCGCGACGGCAGCGCCGTTGTTTTCTTCCACAACGTAGACTGCATAGCCTTTTGGGTCGTCGGGCGGCCGCACGATCGAGCGCATCGGAACCGTCGGCATCGCCTGGCGCTGGGCGTTGTTCGGCAGGTGAAGCGCGGTGACCATCCCGACTCGCAAGCGGCCATCTGAATTCGGGAATGTCGCCTCGACGTCGAAGATCCGGGTGTTGGGATCCGCGGCCGAAGCAATCTTTGAAACCGCTCCCTGGAACACCTGTCCGGGGAAGGCATCGGTCATCATGGTGACGGCGGTGTTCGGCGCAAGTGTGCTCACGATTGCACTCGGTACCCCGAATACTACTTTGACCTTCGTGGTGTCGCCGATCTGAAAGGCCACGGTGTTCACCGCTACCAGGGTCCCGACTTCGATCTTGCGATCCAGCACCAGCCCGCTAAGCGGAGCCTTCAACTTGCAGTCTTCGAGATCGACTTGGGCGTGACGAACCGCAGCTTGTGCGGCGCCCACGCTCGCCTGCGCGGACTCGAAGCGCTGCTTGTAGGTGTCATACTCGGCAGGCGAGATCACTTTCTTCTCGAACAATTGTGAAAACCGGCCAAAGTCGGCTTTGGCTTTGGTTTGCGTCGCGCGCGCGTTTTCCAGATCGGATTGGGCCTTGAGCAGAGTTTGCCTATAGGTGTCATCCCTGATCGAAGCCAGCACGACGCCGGAATTGACTCGGTCGCCGGCCTGCACGTTGCGCAGTTGCCCGTCGGCGCCTTTGACCTGGAGAATCGTCTGAACGTATCCGTTTACCTTGAACGCCACGTCGACTTGAGTGTCGGCGGATACGGCGCCTGAGTAGGAATTGCCCGCCGCTCCTGAGCTGGCGTGGACAGTTTGCACTGTCACCGGAAGTGGGCTTGCAGCCTTCTCATTTTTTGGACCGCAGGCCGCGAGCGTCAGGGCGCACAGGCCGATGGTCGCAAGATGCCTCGAAGAACGCACGATGGATGTGTCGCGATGCGATCGTTTATATTCGCGGTCCAGCACTCTTGACATGCGCGAGATCCTCGAGCCTCACAGGGACATCTGGAATTCAGTCGACCTTGGTCAGCGCCAATCGCGCATCCCGTTGTATCTGCAGACGAGGAGAGCGTCCATAGGCGAGTCGGGCAAACGGCAGAAGCCGGAGCTTCCATAAAGTAGCGTAATCATTTTTTCCTCCCCCGCTCATCGACGACCGATGTGGTCAAGCTTCCATAGCTAAAGTGCAAGAGACCTCCAAGTAATGGAGCCTTGGGAGGTCACGAACGATGGAATAGATGGAGCCGTCTAGCCGCGCTTTTTCTTCTTGGACAGATAGTCGACCAGCATGTACTCGCCCAGATGGTCAGGGCGGGTGTAGAGCGCCCGGCCGTGGTTGATTTGCGTCATCTTTTCCACGAACGCGCGGAGGCTTGGCGAGTCATCCAGCATGAAGGTATTGATGGTGATGTTTTTGCGGGTGATGCGTTCCACCTCCTTCAAGGTTTCCTGCGCGGCGCGCATGCTGATACCGCCGAACGACAGGGGCCATTCGCAGTAGAGGCGCTTGTTGAGAAAGTACGCGGTCGGCTGTCCATCGGTAATCACGATGATGTGCTGATTGCGGGATGGATGGCGCCCCAGCAGGTCCGAGGCGAGACGCAATCCATCCTGGAGGTTGGTAAACGGATCGCCCATGTTCCACGAGGCTTCGGGCAGATCCTTCAGCTTCAACTCCACCGCCCGGGTGAAGAAGCCGACGATCGAGAAGAAGTCGCGCGGGAATTTGGCCCGAATCAGGGTCTCCATCGCCATCGCGACCTTCTTCGCCGCCGCGAACCGCCCCTCCCAACTCATCGACCACGACATGTCGAGACACAAGACCGTCGACGAGCTGCTGGCGTAGTCGTTTTCGTAAATCTCGAAGTCGTCGGGATCGAGTTCCAGCGGGACCCCGGCCTTACGCGCGAGCGCCTTCTTGAGGGTCGCGACCAGGTTGAGATTCAAGGGATCGCCGAATGAGTAGGGCTTGGTCTCCTCAGGACGCATTTCGCTGATGCCGCGGTGGTCGGTGAGGTGGCTGCCCGAGCGGTCCTTGAGCAGACTCTGGTAGATGTCCCGTAGAGCCAGCTGTCCGATTCGCCGCACGCCCTTGGGGGAGAGCTGGTAGTGTTCGCCCTTGGGCATGACGTAACCGGAGTTGGCGAGCAGTACCATTACCTGTTTGAGATTCTGGAAGTCACGCATCGCTTGCTGTCCCAGAATCTGCTGCAGGTCCTCCATCGAGATGGTGTCGAAGTTGCCGGCCATCAGGTCCTGCTCGAGCTGACGCATCTGCTCCATCTCGCGCATCAGATCGAGTGCCTCCGGATAGCCGAGGCTCTTCGGCCCGTGAAACATGTGCTGGTTGCGCTCGCGGAAATTCTCGAGGTCGCGGATATTCTCGTATTCGGATAGCAGTTCTTCGAAGTCGGCCTTGGCCTGCGCGTCTTCGAAATCGTAGCTCTCCAGCTTGCGAATCGCTTCGGAGAGCCGTCGCGGTACGTGGGACAGCTGGCGCTGCTTTTCCTCGATCCCGGGTTTCTGGCCCTTGAGCGAGTCCAGTGTTTCGCGTTCGCGGTCCAGAATGTCCTGGAGCTTTTGCTCCATCTCGGAGAGCGCGTTCTTCAGATTGAAGTCACGGTAGCGCTGGCGCATCTCCTGGCGGAGTTGCTCGATGAACTCCTCCAGTCCCATGACCTGCACGCCGTCGAAATCCATCCCCTGGCGCATCATCCAGTCCATCGCCTGGCGGACATCGTCGGTATAGGACATGTACTCGGCGAGCTTCTCGAACACCTTGTCGGCGTCGAGCTTGAGCTGCTGAGTACCGTCCCACTGGGTATAGCGAGTGGTGACCATCGCACGCCTCAGGCGTGATATGCGAAACGTCCGCCCTGGCGGTCTTTGTTGAGCTTTTGGTGTAGATGCAGGCCCTCGAAAATGAACTCGCTTGCGGCCGCCATCAGCCCGGGCGTTTCGAACGGACCCAGCATCGCGATGGCCTCGCGCAGACCTGCGACCTCGCGGAGCGGCTCGGTGTAGTCGGATGACGGCGCGCGGTCGGAAACCTCGACCCCCCATCCCTGCTCGAAATAGCTGATGACCTTCTTGAGATCGTCGAGTTTCAAATAGCGATCGAACACCTTGAGTACGGCCCGATTGATCAGTCGTTCGATGAGGTCGTCGTCCTTTTTGTCTTCGCCCACGTACTCGAGCTCGATTTTTCCGGCGGTTGAGGCGTACAGCGAGTGCAAGTCCGAAAGGCGCGGCACGATCTCATTTTCGTTATTGACGATCGCGCGCTTCTCCGCGTTGGAAATAAGCGACTCGAAATTGTTGATCGTCACGCGCACCGACACGCCGGAACTCTGATTGATCTCGTTGGAGCCGCGCGCCTCGAAGGTGATCTGCGCGACGATGTCCTTGAGGAACTGCGGAATCCGCACCTCCATGTCGTCGCGCGGAGGATGAACCGCTTCCTGCTCCATAATCGTGATCTCATCCTCGAGAGTCTTGGGGTAGTGGGTGCGAATCTGGATATCGAAACGGTCCTTGAGGGGCGTGATGATGCGCCCGCGCGAGGTGTAGTCTTCCGGGTTGGCGCTGGCGAGGAATACGAGGTCCACTGCCAGGCGAATCTTGTAGCCCTTTATCTGGACGTCTTTCTCTTCCATCAGGTTGAACAACCCCACCTGCACCTTTTCGGTGAGGTCGGGAAGTTCGTTGATGGCAAAAATCCCACGATTGGTTCGCGGGATCAGGCCGAAGTGGATGGTTTCCTCGTCGGCCAGGTAACGGCCCTCGGCAACCTTGATCGGATCGATCTCGCCAATCAGATCTGCGACTGAAACGTCCGGCGTCGCGAGCTTTTCCGCGTAGCGACGATCGCGATCGATCCAGGCAATCTCGAGCTCATCACCTTTCTCTGCCAAAAGCCGGCGGCATTGCCGGCAGATGGGCGCGTAGGGGTCATCGTTGATCTCGCAGCCCTTGATCGCGGGCACGACCTCGTCGAGCAGGTCCGCGAGCGCGCGGATGATGCGCGACTTGGCTTGGCCGCGCTCGCCCAGAAAGATCATGTGATGGCCGGCGAGGACCCCGTTCTCGATCTCTGGCATGACGCTCTCGTCGTATCCGACGATGCCCGACATCAGCTTGTCGCCAGTGCGCAGGCGCGCCAGCAGGTTCTTGCGCATTTCCGCCCGCACCGGAAGGGTCCGGTAGCCGGAGCTCTTGAGCTCGCCTAGGGTGTGAATGTGGCTGAAGGTTTGATTCATTGCCAAGTCCTGAACGGTTCCCGCTGATCAAGCTAAACCAGCCTTGATCGCTTTGAACAGGGGATGCAACCGCCGGTAGCTGTCCAGCAGATGCTGCGATAGCACGCGCGTCGACGCAAGGACAGGCATGAAGTTGTTGTCGCCCGCCCAGCGGGGCACCACGTGCCAGTGGAGGTGGTCGGCGAATCCGGCGCCCGCGATGCGCCCCAGGTTCGCGCCGATGTTGAAGCCTTCCGGATTGAGCGCCGTGCGTAGCAGCTCGACCGATCGTGTGACCAGTTCGCTAAGCTCGTCGCGCTCACCGCGGCTGAGCAGCTCCGGAGACGCAAGGTGGCGGCGCGGCGCCACCATCACATGGCCATTGTTGTAAGGGTAGGCATTGAGCACCACCATCGCGCCGGGCCCGATGTGCAGCACCAGCCGTTTGCGGCGTGCGGGACTCGTAAGCTCGCCAATGCAAAAGATGCACCCGGTGGAGCTCTTGCCGGCCGTGCGCAGGTAGGGGTATCGCCATGGCGCCCACAGCCGAGATCCGGCCGCAGGCGGGTCGGGACGGGCGGGCTGCTTCCTACCGCTGCGGATTGCCCGCGCCATTAACTTCGATTCGGAGTTCCTTGCCGGCGCGGAAGAAGGGAATCCGCTTTGCGTCAACCTTGACGATGGCGCCGGTCTTGGGATTGCGACCCTGGCGCGCGCGGCGATCCTTGACCCCGAAGCTGCCAAAGCCACGAATCTCGATCCGTTTTCCACCGGCCAGGACGTTCGACATCGCGTCGAACATCGCATTGACGATGGTCTCCGACTGCCGATGCGAAAAGTTCTGGTGGCGGGAGAGTAGCTCCTCGATGATTCCCCGCTTGGTCATGGCTCGGGAGCTGGCTGCGACCTATCGATCGCCGCCGCGCCCTCGCGAGGCGCGGCGCTCGCCGTCCTCGCGGTCCAGACGCAATTCCTCGTTCAAGATGTCTTCCATCGAGAAGCGCGCCTTTTCGTGCTCGCGGCGCAGGTACTCCTGCATCTCCTCGCGCTCTTCATGCGCCTTCAGGGCCTTGACCGAAAGCCCGATACGCCGTTCTTTCGGATCGAGTTGGACCACCAGCGCGTCGACTTCATCACCCACCTTGAACAGCGAAGAGGGCTTGTCGATTCGCTCCGAGGACAGCTGGGAAATATGGATGAGCCCCTCGATGCCTTCCTCGATCTCTACGAACACTCCGAAATCTGCCACCGAGCTGACCTTGCCGTGGATCCGCGTATTCAACGGGTAGCGCTCCGCGATCGTGTGCCAGGGATCGGCGCTGAGCTGCTTTACCCCGAGGCTCACCCGCTCATTTTCCGAATCGATTCCGAGCACGACCGCCTCGACCTCGTCGCCCTTCTTCAGGACTTCGGAAGGGTGGCGAATTTTCTTGGTCCACGACAGATCCGAAATATGCACCAGGCCGTCGATGCCCTGCTCGATCTCGATGAACGCGCCGAAGTCGGTGATCGACTTGACCTTGCCTTTGACGTGGGTGCCGACCGGATGTATCTCGGCCAGCGCGACCCACGGGTTCGGTTCAGTCTGTTTGAGGCCCAGTGAGATGCGCCGGTTCGCCTCATCGACCCCCAACACCTGCACCTCGACGTTGCTGCCCTCGCTTACCACCTTGGACGGATGCACCGCGCGCTTGGACCAGCTCATCTCGGATACGTGAATCAGGCCCTCGACACCTTTTTCCAGTTCCACGAAGGCGCCGTAGTCGGTAACGCTGACGACCTTACCGTGCACCCGAGTGCCGGGCGGATAGGTTTCGGCGACCTTGGTCCAGGGATCAGGCTTGATCTGCTTCATGCCGAGCGACACACGCTCGCGCTGCTGATCATACTTGAGAACGACCACGCGGACCTTCTCGCCGACCTTGAGGACTTCGGACGGGTGCGACAGCCGACCCCATGACATATCGGTTATATGAAGCAGACCGTCGAGTCCGCCGAGGTCGATGAAGGCGCCGTAGTCGGTGATATTCTTGACCGTGCCTTCGAGGATCACGCCTTCTTCGAGGACCTTGAGGGTCTGCTCCTTGAGCGAGGCGCGTTCGCGTTCGAGCACGCTGCGGCGCGAGACCACCACGTTGCCGCGGGCGCGGTTGAATTTGAGAATCTGAAAACGGCCGCGCTGACCCACGTAGCGATCGAGGTTACGCGCCGGGCGGATGTCGACGTGCGAACCGGGCAGGAATGCCGGCACGCCGATATCAACCTTGAGTCCGCCTTTGACCTTGCCCAGCACCACCCCTTCGACCGGAGTCTCGGTCTGGAAGGCGCGATCCAACTCCCGCCAGATTTTGAACTTCTCGGCCTTGGCGTGCGACAGCATCACCGTACCGTTCTCGGTCTCGGTGCCTTCGAAATACACGTCCACTTCATCGCCTTCCTTGACGGCCGGGTTACCGCTGGCGTCAAGGAACTCGGTGAGGGGGACCTGTCCTTCGCACTTGTAGTTGATGTCGATAATGACGTGGTCGCGGGTGATCAACATGACCCGGCCGACAAGAACATCGCCCGGGCGTGGAGCCTTCAGGCTTTCTTCCATCAGCGACTCAAAATCATTTTCTCCTCCGAGCTTATCGGACAAAACTTTCTCCATTTAGTGGAACCTTCCGAGGAACGTCGAGGCTGCTGCGAAACTTACAACCGGGTTAGTTGCGTTTCAACCCCTTGCCGGCGTGGCCTCCCGCGACGATTCGCGATTTCATCTCATTAACCACTTGATCCGCATCAAGATTGGTGGTGTCGATCAGCACTGCGTCATCCGCGCGTTTGAGCGGAGCCAGCGCACGCCCGCGATCGCGAACGTCACGTTCCCGTAACTGCTCCAAGACCTCATTGAAACTGGTGGACGCCTGTTTTGCCGCCAGCTCCGCGTAGCGACGCCGTGCGCGGACCTCGACGTCGGCATCCAGAAAGAACTTGAACTCCGCGTCGGGAAAGACCGCGGTTCCGATGTCCCTTCCCTCCATCACGACCCCGCCGTGTTCTCCCAGGCGGCGCTGCAGATCGCGCATGTGAGTACGCACCGCCGCGAAGGTCGAGAGACGCGACGCTAGATCGCTGATCGCGGGCGCCCCGATTTCTCGCGAAACGTCTCGACCATTGAGCATGATTCGTTCACCTTCGAACCGGATTTGAGCGCGATCTAGCAGCCGCTTGAGTCGCGCCTCCAGGTCATCCGACTGCAGGTCGAGTTTAGTCTCCACCGCCTTGATCGCCGCTGCCCGGTACATCGCCCCGGTGCTCAAGTAAACGAACCCCAGAGCGTGCGCCAACCCGCGCGCCGCCGTCGATTTTCCTGCGCTTCCCGGCCCGTCAATCGCGATTACCGGTCGCGGGCGCGTCACTTGACCTTGGCGCGCATCCGGCGCCCTCGCTCAAACAGGGTCTCGAGCGTGTCGATGTCGCCCGCGTTGATGGTCCGCTCGAACTCGGCGAAGGTCGCAGCGAACCGTTGCATCGCGGACCTGAGCGCATCGCGATTAGTCACAAAAATGTCCCGCCACATCTCCCACGATGAGCCGGCCAGCCGCGTGACGTCGCGTAATCCGCCCGCGCCGAAGTCCGCCGCCGTAAACCCGCCCACGCGTTCGTCGAGCAAGGCGGCCGCCAGCGCGCTCGACACAATTTGCGGCAGGTGGCTGGCGCGCGCCAGCAGCGCGTCGTGAAGGTCGGGATCCATCCGCTCCACCTGCGCTCCGGTCGCCTTCCAGAGTTTTTCGATTTTCACGATCGCAGCTGCGCTGCTGTTCGCCGAAGGGGTGATGATAACCCGCCGGTCGCGAAACAAGTCCGGATCCGCGGCGGCCGCGCCGGTAGTTTCCTTGCCGGCAACCGGATGGGCCGCCACCAATGTCATCGGCGGCCTGATCAACAGCTCCAGTTCGCGAACCACCCAGCCCTTTACGCTGCCGACGTCGGTCACGATTGCAGCGGGCGCCAGCTGGGGAAGCATCTTCTCCAAGGTCGCGCGCATGGTGCGGATCGGCACGGCGAGTATCACCACATCGGAGCCGCGCGCGGCTTGCTCCGGATCGCGCGATGCGAGGTCGATCATCCCGCGCGCCTTCGCGATATCCAGGTTCGCTTGGGTTCGACCGAATCCAACCACTCGATTGACCAGCCGCTCGCGTTTCGCGACCAGAGCTAGAGATCCGCCGATGAGGCCGACCCCGGCTATCGTCATCTGCTCGAAGAGTGGCATGTTCTGCTTGCCTTCCCGCCAGCGGGAGCGCGGCTTGGTCATCCAGGCAACGCGCTGCCCCGATCTTTCTGGACGGCGCGAAGTACCAAATTTCCGAGCGCTGCGCCCATCAGCAGCAGCGCCGGCAGCAAGAGGTAATTCATGGTCAGCACGACACCATTGATCCACAGCACCAGGTCGCTGAACACGCTGACGAAAATCAGGAGGATCGTGTAGCCGAGGCGAATCAGCACGCGACTCACCGATGGATCGGACTTTCCCTGCTGGAACGGCACCAGGGCGGTAATCAACCCCCATGCGAATGCCGCGCTCAGCGGAACCAGCAGCAATCCTTGGAACTTGCCGCCGTATCGATTGATCGAGCCTTCGCCATTCCCGTGAGTGGGAATGCTCACCGGCGCCAAGGGCGATTCCACGATCCCGACCGCGAACATCGTCGCGATGATCGTCCAGCCTAACCTGGTGCTTTGCAAGTAGCTCCGCATGCCCTTCACCGATCCGGCGGCGCGGAAAGCACCTCTGCCAGCGCGGCGAT
>DASXMJ010000018.1 GCA_036495685.1 Candidatus Binataceae bacterium
GCTGGACGGACTCGGTCCTGTGCGATTCGTGGTCGCTCCTAATCGTTACCATCATCTTTTCGTCCCCGAGTATGCGCGGATCTATCCGCAGGCGAAGGTATTCGGCGCTCCTGGCCTCGATTCGAAACGAAGGGATCTCAGGTTCGACGCGATCCTTCGCCAGGCAGCGCCAACCGAATGGGCCAGCGAAATCGATCAGACGATTTTCCAAGCGTTCCCTCCCCTGAACGAAGTCGTCTTTTTTCACCGCAGCTCGCGCACCATCGTTTTCACCGACCTGTTGATCAACATCCAGAATTCCAAGTCAAGGTACACCCGATTTTTGATGTGGCTGGACGGTGGCCTCGGACATGTGGCAGTTCCAAGGTCCTTCCGGCTCTTGCTCAAGATGCGTCGTGCGGGAGCGCGCGAAACGATCGACCAAATTCTATCCTGGGAATTCGAGCGTCTGTTGCTTGCTCACGGCGAAATTGTGGAACGCGGGGCAAAAGAGATTGTCCGCGATGCCTGGTCCTTCCTATAGATGGTAGCCGGAATGCGCAGGGCTCAGATACCAGGTACACCTATTGTTGCTGCCTGCTACGCCTTGTGTTTCCACTGAGCTCGGTGGGCTCAAGGTTGAGTGCCTCACGCTTTCTGCATAGCGCTTGAGAGCAGCGATCAGATCGAAGTCAACGTCGCCCGTTCGTCGCGTCGGGGAGCAGGTCAACAAGGTCCACCGCGATGCACACCCCCCTGTCAGCCGCGCCCGGGTCGTTCAGGGGTTGGCGACACGCGTGAACTTGATCGGAAAGCCGGGACAGGTGCCTTTGTGCACCAAATTCTCGGTGAAGTGGTCGGCGTCCTGCACCGTGATAGACATGGGCGCATGCAGAAGCCCCATGCGTCCCGGGAGCGAGCACTTCTGATCGCCGCCTACTAGAGTGGGAATGGAAGGGTCCGGTGAGCCGGTGAAGGTTATCGCACCCGGGTGAATCGTGCCGTAGCTCCCGTCCACCAGTCGCGCGACATAGTTGTGATCTCCGAGCTGGGGATCGTCTTGAATATTCACTTGCAACGGTCCGCCCGGGTAGCTCGCCGACCACAGGCCTTCGAGCTGCTCATTCACAGGGAGAACATGAAACTGCGGTGGCGGCGGCGGGGGTAGCGGCGGAGGATTCTCCGCGCAACTTGTGAGCGTGATTGCCAGAGCTACCGCGGCCACCCGCACTCCTCGCGCAACCCGATCTGACAGACTTCCAACAACAGAACACTTCGAGCTCGTGCTATTGGCGTCGCATTCCACCATCTGATATCGACGTTGCGCTGATCGTAGGAGCGCATTCCGCGTGACCGTCAAGTTTTTTGAACCCGAGCCTTTGAGAGCGGGTCATCGTAGCACCTCGATCTTTGCGGAACTATCACCTGAAGTGACTGATTTACGGCGGCGCTGCTGGGCAATGGTCACGCTAACCGGCAAAATGTCCACAATTACTTGCGCGAAGCACACTCTCGTCCAAATTACATTTTTAGAATAGACGAGATTCGAGACCTGGCTCGCAGAGCCGACGCTATGATCTTCGAAGGGATAGTCCACCCGGTCGTCGCCCACGGGTTGGACCGAGCACACGGGTGACTCGCGCGGCGAGTTGGTCAACGGATTTGGTAGTCCTTGAGTTTGCGCTGCAGGGAGATGCGGGAGATGCCCAGCGCGCGAGCGGACTGGGAGACGTTGCGCTGGTGTTGGGCGAAGACCTGGCCGATGTAGCGCGCCTCGAAGTCGGCGCGCGCCGAGCGCAGGCCGCCGTTGGGTTGGGCCGGCGTGGCGGCGGCGGCCTGGGGCGAAGCCGCCGGGGCGGGTGGCGGGGCCACCGTTACGGTGGTGCCGTGGAGCTTGGCCGAGAAGCGCTCGGGGAGGAGGTCCGCGCCGGGGGGAGTGAGGGCCACCGCGCGTTCGATTTCGTTTTGCAGCTCGCGGACATTGCCGGGCCACGGATAGCGTTCGAGCAGGGTCAGGGTCGCGGAGTCCAGCGTGCCGACCGGCTTGTGCTGGTGCTCGGCGGCGCTGCCCAGAAAGCGCGCGGCCAACAGCGCGATGTCGCCCTGGCGCGCGCGCAGCGGGGGCAGGGCGATGGGGAAGGCGGCCAACCGGTAGTAGAGGTCCTCGCGAAAGCTACCCGCCGCCACCGCGGCGCGCAGGTCGCGGTTGCTGGCCGAGATGACCCGCACGTCGACCCGTTCGGGGCGCGCGCTGCCGACCGGAATGATCTCGCCGTCCTGCAGGACGCGCAGCAGTTTGGGCTGCATGGGCAGCGGCATCTCGCCGATTTCGTCCAGGAAGATCACTCCGCCCGAAGCCGCCCGAAACAGCCCCGGCCGGTCGCCGATGGCGCCGGTGAACGCGCCGCGGCGATGCCCGAACAGTTCGCTCTCCAGCAGGTGCTCGGACAGTGCCGCGCAGTTGATGGCCAGAAACGGGCGGTCGGAGCGATCGCTGAGCCGGTGCAGGGCGCGCGCCAGCAACTCCTTGCCGGTGCCGGTTTCGCCCTCCAGCAGGACCGCGATGGGGGTGGCGCTTATCGAGGTGATTAGCCTGAGCACCTCGGCCATCTCCGCGCTCGCCCCCACGATGTCGGTGAGCAGCTCCTGCTTGGCCAGGTCGCGGCGCAGCGCGCCCAGCTCGGTGCGCAGATTCTGTTCGCTCGCCTGCAGCCGATCGACCCGGGTCGCGTGCTGCAGCGCCAGCGCGATGCTGTGCGCCAGTAACTCCAACAGCACCAGGTCGTCATTACTGAAGCTCGCCCGCCCGCGCGCATTGACCACCTCGACCGCGCCCAGGCGCTGCTCGCCCACCAACAGCGGGGCGGCCAACAGCGAGCGGGTGCGCAGCCCCGTGTGCCGGTCAATCAGCGAATAGTGGTGCGGTTCGGTGCTCACGTCGTCGACCTTGAGCCCCCGCCCGCTGCGCAGCGCCTCGCCGGCGATGCCCTGGGTGGCGGGGAACTTGAGCCCCGCCAGCCGGCGTGCCACCTCCGGGTCCAGGTCGGCCAGGTAGGGGAAGTACAGTTCCTTGCCCTCGGCATCCAGCTGTAAGATCGAGGCGCCTTCCGCATCCAGCACCTCGCGACACTTCTGCGTCACCAGCTGGAGCAGCGCCTCCAGCTCCAGCTCGCTGGCAAACAGGTTGCCCAGCTCGTAAATCAGCCGGTACGGTGCGCTCGTGGTCGGCGTCGCCATCAGGAATCGGTGTTGCGCGATGATATCGAAAAGGGTTTGCCGGGGGCCAGTCGCGTAAGTGCGACTGGCTGCCCCTCCTACCCGGCTAACTCCCGCTCGTCGTCGTCCTCGTCCTGGAGCAACAGCCCCAGCCCGTCGGCGACCAGGGTGGCGGCCAAAAAGACCTGCTCCTGGACTTCTCTGGGCATGGGGGCCTCGCCGGCGAACCCCAGCACCCGCGCCCCCTCGATGAACATGGCCTGACAAAGCTCCCCGAGACTGACCGGATTAGTGGGGAGGTGTGGCTTCGAGCTGATGCGGTTTTCCACGGTCTGGGTGTGTTCCCTCCTTGAGTAACGGACAGTGGCTGGTAGAGCACGCCATGTGCCAGCCCGCTGGTGGGGCGGTGCAGGGAAAAATCCTCGGGCTGTGGCCGCAAACCTCCGCCCGGTCATCCGCGCCCCCCAAACTGCCTGCCACACCCGCTTATCACTGAATCACAAAATGATTTCGTAACATAACCGAGTTAGGCTGCGTTGGACTCGCACTTGTGGATAATCGCAGTCTTTCGACGTGGAAGCTGCCCGCCCAAAAGAGTATTGAACGGTCGTTCACTAAGATTTAATCCACCAGCCCTTCGAGGAGAGGTGAACCGGCACATGCAGAAAGGTCATTCGACAATTCCAGAGAGTCCCTACATGACCGTCCAAGAAGTCGCCGATTTTCTGCGCGTTCACACCATGACGGTTTACGGATTACTGGGGGCTGGGAAGTTAGCCGGAATCAGGACCATGGGAGCGCGCGGCCACTGGCGAATCTCGCGCCAAACGGTCTTGGGTCTCAGCAACGGCGCCTCTTCGGAACCCTAAGCCTGCTTGAGCTGACCGCTTCCCCGAGCCTCAGCCCAGATTAGTGCGTTAAGCGATAACGCGGCGTATTTTTGGCGGTGAGCTTAACCAGGAGTGGACAAAATCGCCATCCAGTGGTAGGACAGAACCGGAGCGAGGCGAGCACCGGATCGGCTGAAAGCAAATATCTCAAACGGTGACGCCGCCTGGTTCGCGGGCGGGGCGCCCTGCACCGCGCATTTCTCATCCGCGCCGAAGGTTCTCAACCATTCCTGAAGCAGAGGCGACCGACGAACTGCCGAGTCCGCCCAATTTTGAGCGGGCAATTTCGGCGAGCTTCGCATCCGTCCTGCTGCTGGTTGCTGGATCGGCGTAAAGTTCGCGACGGTTCCTCGACGGCGCGCGCTTCGACGGTTCGCTTCAGATTACTTCCCCCCGCGAGCGCTGATTTCCGAGGCCACTCGCTTGGGGGAAGCTCGACCCCTTAGCGGAGTACTCGCTGCGCGCGTCTTGACTGTCCGCGAAGTCTGGTTGCTTCGCGGCTGCTGGTCATTCCGCCCGGGGCCGACTCCATTCTCTGATTTGGCTGGTCCATTCGCCGCTCCATTTCCGAACGGCGGAAGCGCAGTATGGAACGGAGGAAAAACTGGGGCACCTCCCCGCGCTTGGCGAGCGTGTAGAGATTCTCGATCAGTTCTTCCACCATGCTCTCGTCTTGCAATTTATGCCCTCCTTGCTTCGCGTCTGCGGTGGGTTTGGTCGCCGCAACGAACATCGCGGTCCGCTGCCGCACTGCAACCCAATCCACATCAACTTCCTCTCACATATGACGGAGCGCCGAGACGAGAAAAAGACTCACGAGGCGCCAAACGCCGTCCTGGGTGTAGATTAGCGAACGAACCAACTCAGCCGGTGCGCCCTGCACCGGGTCGCCCCCTCGCAACCAGGGCTCGCTCGAAGATCATCGAGTGGTGCCGTGTGCCTTGATCATTGATGACCAAGACTAAGCTCGATCGAAATTGTACGTTGAAATCGGAACACCAGACGTTGACACAAGTGAGCGACCGGCGACCAACACGTGTTTCCCTCTTTATCTGCGCCGGATGCGGCGCCGAGGGCCCGGTCGTGAAAGCGCAGCAAAGACCCGGGCTTGCTAACGAACTGGACCGAGGGAATCCGTCAAGGTTCGCGAGGCGAATGAGGTTCGTTTGTCCGATGGTTTCGAGGCGCGATTTGCGACGAGGAATGGTTATTGGCCGCTCCTTGGAGCTGCACGAATTGACCAAATCAAGCTCCGCGCTAAATTTATCCACGCCAAATGACACCTGGTGTAAATTTATCCGCGCCAACCGTTCCCGACTGGGCATAGTACGGGTTCCTCTCGGGAACCGGCAGCCGTTATGGCGAGGACAAAGCCGGGACTTTGAGAGGAACGAAAGAACCGGCCTGCGATCTTCTTCGGCGCGAAGCATTTTGATCCCTTCGCGCCCCTTCTTTTTCGCGCGGGCTCGGAATGCCCGAGGTAGCGTTTTGCCCCCCTTTGCGCGCCGAAGGCGCCGAGCCCGTGCGTTTTATTTTTTTGAGTGTGGCCGAGCAACGAACCGCGCAATCCGCAGCGACATCCATCGATTCCAGGCTTCAACCACGACTTGGAGTTCAAGAGTGAAGGCCCGCCGCATCCAACGGCTGCGATCCGAAACCCGACAGGTTTGACGCTGAGGCAAGACCGTACGATCTTAGGGGAACTTCAAGTGCGTGACGGGTCAGCTGGGCTCGGTCGCAACGGAGGAGGTCTATGCCGGAAGAATCGGCATTTCTGTCACGAACGCGTACCTGGGATGCCTTCTATACCGAGGCCAAGGTCGCCGAATTTCGTCGCCGCATTTATCTGGAAGCTTTCGGTGAGGAGTATCCGGCAGACGCAGCGACCGACGGTTACATAACGCGCAGCGAACTTCGCGAGATGGTGGAGGCGTTGCACGTTGGCCAAGGCGAGAGAATCGCCGATCTCGGATGTGGTCGCGGCGGACCCGGCCAATGGATTGCGGCGGCCACGGGTGCGGCTCTCGTAGGCGTCGATTTTTCTGCCGTCGCGCTGGAACAGGCACGAGCGCGTGCCCGGTCGCGCAACGTGACCGGCTGCTCGTACCAGAGCGGGAGCTTTCAGGCGACCGGTCTCGACAGCTTAAGCGTCGACGGCGCGATCAGCATCGATGTGATATGGGCAATACCTGATAAGCCGGCTGGCTTTGCCGAGACCGCCCGAGTCCTGAAACCTGGCGCCAGGTTTGTCTTCACCGACTGGGAACGTGACCTGTCTCCGCCCGGCTATCCTGCTCCGGTTAACGACCATCGGCCGCTACTTCGGGACGCGGGTTTCGAAATTGAACGCCACAAACTGTGGCCCCATGCGGACTCTCTGCGCCGCACATTCTACGAGAGAATGCTGGCGCGCCAAGGGGAACTGATGAGCGGGCTGGAGGAAAAGACCGCCGAGTCGAATTTACGTGAAGCCCGCGCCTGGCTGGGGTTGCTTGACGGAGTCGACTACCTGCAGCACAGCCGACGAGTGCTGGTTGCAGCACGCAAACCGGCATGAATCGAGACTTGCTTCGCGAGGTCACAGTTTCCGGTAGATGATGGTTTCGTTGGCGCAAGACCTCGAGCGGGTTTAGCAGTTGAGTTTTGCGTGCACGCTGGCCCACTCGCGCTAACGCACACCACGCTCGGCCCGGTGTCGAATTGCCGCTCTCTGTGAGAAGTTTGGCCAAACGCACCCCCCGCGCGCCATCCAAGGCACGAAGAGAGACTCAAGAACGTATTGCGACATGGAGGGCCGCGGCAGAATTAACCGGTCACGGAGATCTCAAGGTCAAAAATTACCCTCGTAGGCGTAGCGCGAATTGCTAGCCTTCAAATTTGGAGGAGGAGTGACACCACGTATCGACGGCCGAGGCGAATCGGCACCCAGTTCCAAACAGGAGTTTTTTTGGAAACCTTAGGCCACTCCGTAAATCTGCGACTTTGAGATCACGCGAGAAACGAGAGGACGAAACGGGGGACGGCAAAGAAGCATCACGCGAGCAACGCGCTGTCCCCTCCCGCGATCCGCGCGCAGGAACCGCGCTACCAACGTCCGATCTGCTGACCACTGGAGAGGTAGCGAACTTTCTGAGAGTTAATCGCTCGACCATTTGCAGGTTGGCAGGGCGCGGAGAACTTCCGGCGTTCAGGATTGGGAGTGACTGGCGCTTCAGCCGCGAGAGAATTGAGGCGTGGTTAAAATCCCGCAACCGCGCACCCGAAGACTGATTCCACGTATTCGGCTCATTGAAGTCGGGGTGATTCGAGGGTGCCCGCTCTGGAATCCTGCCGGCCGGAAGCAAGCGAAGTGACACTGGTTGTGTGTATTGCTCCAGCCGTCGGCGTTGCGTGCTGTCCGCATGATGTCGGGCGGCAGTGGTGCTACATAGTCGAGCCCCCTCGAAGAACCGCTTGTCGCGATGGATCAGGTCGGAGGGACCCATCCGGTTCAAGACGCACTAACCGAGTTGGTTAATCTGCTAATTCAAACCTCGGAAAGCGTTGGGCATGTATAGGCCCTTGGCGAGCGGGGCTGTTTCGAGTTAAGAGAAAGCGGTCAGGAGGGGTTGGACGTAGCCTCGAAGGTCGATAGGTCTGCTGCCTTGTTTCTCCTGCCGAGAATTCAGTTAGGAAGCAAAAAGTAAAATGGAAATCATGACAGTCAAGGAACTGGCGGCTTACCTCAGGGTCGGGCCGAACACGATCTACCGAATGGTAAAACGCCGGCAGTTGCCAGTGTTCTTTGTCGGTGGTGGCCAGCGATTTGAGCGCACCGCCGTCGACCAGTGGATCTCGAGTCAGGTGAACGAAACCACCCGCAGGGAAGGCTAACATCGATCGCACGGAAGGTGCGCAAGCCTTAAAGAAGGGCGAAGCGTCCACCCCAGAGTAGAGTGGCGCCCAGGCTTGAGCGAGTGCGAGAGGAATCAGGCTCGCCACCACGACCGCTTCCTCCAAGGCGCCAGATCCGTCTCAGAGAAACACGCTGAGCCAGGATCTGCATGACCCGATCCCTTGCTCCGAACCCCGTCCGCGACACAGACTCAGTTGAAGACTCGTCTCGGTGCGGCGCTATGTACTCGTTCAGCGTGTTTCCTTCTGTGGCGCGACGCTAAATCGTGAGACCATTTCAAAGAAACGCGGGTTCGATGCTCGTTCGTCTTTCCCGACCTGAACATCGCGGCCCCGGCGGTCCATGATTGGGACGTGGCCGCAGTCTGTTCCCTGTCGGTGATGGGCAATGGCGACGAGCAGGCGCACTGCAGCGCGCACGACTTGCACTTGTGACCGCCGACCAATCAGTTAGAAGACTTCACGTGTCGCTAAGGATTGGGGGCAAGTGACGACCGCATTCTGCGCGTCGTGCGCACTTCATCGCTCGCTGATGATTGCGAGGCGGGTGCGCGAGGTACGCACAGTCACGAATCGATCTTCCGCCTAGCGTTCGGGCTCAGGAGAATCCTGAGTGCAGTAAGGCGAGGCGCCGCCCACAGGCTCGATTACAACCTCTGGGGCGGAGTAGATGCCGAATCGTTCGCGCGCCCACGTTATGACGCACGCAGCATCTGCATCCATGGTCCAGGGCGTGTGCAACGCGGCTCCGGGGGGCAGACCGGAAGGCGCTTCGCTGGTCCCGAATTCAACTGTCCAACATCTGGCCCGATAGCTTCTGGTTAGCTTCATTTATTCTCGACACCTAAGGAAAGGCGGTGTTACCGCCAGGAAGACAAGTTTTAGTAAGAATCGCCCGAGCAGTGCGAGTGCCTAGAGAGGCACGGGCACACTTAGAATGGTCAGAAATCCCCGGCGCCGCGGTTTACGTGGATTTTCTTAGCCAACGAGAGACGAGTCGGCGCGGGCGCCGAATCCGGCGACCTTCGGCGGGGGGATCTGAAGTCCAAACGACTTGACCGCTAGAACTCACGGCGTAACGCTGACGTCGGTAAACTCCTGAGATTCGTTAAAAGTTGCTGTGTCCTCCAAACGTTGCTGAGATCGTGTAGAGGTAGCGTGACGTGCAGCTCACGATTGGAGGAATACCGGTGCGAGGGCTCGAGATAGATGGGCGCACGGGCTGCGCGCATTACCGCAGCGAACTCGACATCATCGCGGTGAAATTCAACTGCTGCCGCACATATTATTGCTGCTTCTACTGTCATGAACTGGAAGCAGGCCATTCCGCTCGGATTTGGCCTAAGGCTGAATTCGAAGAGAAAGCAGTGCTGTGCGGCGCGTGCGGGGCTGAGCTGAGCATCGGTCAGTACCTGAATTGCCAGGCGGTTTGTCCGGCGTGTGGCGCGAGCTTCAATCCGCGCTGCGAGCTGCATTACAACTTGTACTTTGAGATACCCGCGCTGGCTCGCTAGAGCGCTGAGGCCGGTCTTTTTTTGAGCGACGATTGTGACGGGAGCCAAGCGGAAAAAACGCGCCTAGAAATCAACCTGAGTTGACCGCCACCTCCGTATCCAGTGCCGGTCCCTGACGTTGTCCTGAGGATGGTCGTCTCGCCGGAGGTGATCCGCGTCTAACGCGTTTATTTACCCGCGAGCATGAATATGGCCACAACAGCTATGTTGGCGAAGGTCATGCGAAGCAGTAATTGCGGACTTGCGGAACCATCTTACTTCGATATCTCAAAGAGGTGTGCGCCGGTGAGGAGATCGTGGTGCGCGATCGTCAACTACCGTTCGCCAAGATCATTCCACTTGCGAATGCCGGCCAGGTTGAGGATTTGAGACTCGTCGCTGCAGGGCTGATGCGGAAAGCGGAACGTACCTTACCGGCCTCATTCTGGAGTGTACGTCGCGCCTGCGTTGAGCGAAAGGCTGCCGCCAACGCTGTCGCCCGCGATAGGGACGGGGATTGATGCCGTTCTGGGACAGCAGTGCCATCGTGCCTCACTACTGCGCTCGATCAGCGAGCGTGAGGGGCGGCGGCTTTTCGCCCGGCCGGGACCATCGTCGCCTGTTGGGGGACGACCTTCGAAGCCCGTATCGCCTTCGCTCGACTTGTACGTGATCGCAAACTGAATTCGGCGCAACGCGCTACCGCCATCACACTGCCGGACCAGCTGCGCCGATCGTGGGATGAGATCCTGTCGACTCAGGCGGTTCGCGCGATCGTGTAGTCGCTGCCCGACGATTACGGTGTACGCGCTGGCGATGCCTGGCAGCTCGCGGCCGCGCTTGTATGGTGCAGTGAGCGGCCTCGTGGTCGGCCGTTTGTGTGCTTAGACAAGCGCCTCGCGAAGGCGGCTTCGATATGGGCTTCATGGTTCAACCGAACTGAGCACGTTGACTGAATTCCTATATCTCCCCCGAAGTAGAATAGTGCTCATTAGAATCTCGCGTCTGATGATTGATTTCGCCTAGCTGAGTTCCACGAGACTAGGTTCTGCGCCAGCGAAGAGAGGGCGCGGTTACATGCTTACTTGCGCGACTAGACGTGAAGTATAGGAATCAAAGCGGGACCATCGATTTGACGTGGCTCACGCAGGAGAATCCTTCGATGTTGCGTGCGCCGATTTGCGATTATTTTGGAATCAGGTATCCGTTCCTGCTGGCCCGGATGGGCGGAGCCGCGATGCACAGGCTCGTCGCATCGGCCCATCCCATCTACCCGTAACCGTGTCGCCGCTATGGACCGCGCCGCGAATGGCGCGTGCAACGCGGCTCCGGCAGGCGCAGGCGTCTCGCTCGTCCCGACTTCAACTGTCAGACATCTGGGCCAGATAGATTCTGCTTAGCTTGCCCTATTCGACACCAAAGGAGCGACGGTCGAATTGCGGCCACGAAGATAAGCTTAAGTAAGAATCACCCGAGCAGGGCGAGTGCCCGGATTGGTACGGGCACCCGTGGAATAGTCAGAAATCCCCGGCGCAGAGAATCGCTCCGTCGCGCGTGTCTCCTACTCCCACGGGCTGATCACCTTTATCCCGCAGTCGGCGAGGTCCTCGACATTGCGCGTTGCGAGCGTAGCCCCGCGCGAATGAGCAATGGCGGCAATCTGAGCATCGGACTCGCTAATCGGGCGTCCCAGTCCGCGCCGTCTCGCGGCGATCGGAGCGAATGCTCGCGCCGCCGTACTGTCGAACGGCAGAATTCGCTCGGCGAAATCTTCCTCGAATATCGCCGCCACCGCCTCCTCCAACCGGGCGCGTCGGCGACCCCTCGGCATTAACGCTAGGCCGTAGAAAATCTCAGCTTCGCAGATTGTTGTCGTGAACAGGCTGGTCGAAGGTTGCGCCTTCATCCAGCGAGTTACGGAATCTGCTGGTGCGGGACGCAGCGTTTCTGAGAGGACGTTGGTGTCGAGTATGATCACTCTTCAAAGCGTGGCGGTTCGCGGAGAGGAGTGCGTGCGGGGATATCTAGTTCCACTCCTCCCAAGGAGTCTATTCGTCGGCGAATCGCTTCGAGCAGATTCGCCGGTCGACGGGTTTTCTCCGCAAGCGCGGCGCGTAGAATATCGCGCGCCTCCTCCTCCATCGATCGTCCATGCCGAGCGGCACGCAAGCGAAGCCGGTCCTTCACGTTCGATTCCAGATTCCGAATGGTGATGCTCGACATGCAATCACTGATATCATTGCAATCATTGATTAACAAGAAGCCGGGTGAAGACAAGGATGCCGACGCCCACCCATCTTTCCAAGACACGATGAAAATGATCGTGCGCCCTTCTTTTTGGGCTTTTTAAATGGCGGGCGACTCCACCCACCGCCAACGGCGGATGGCTTTATTGACGACCTGCGCGGACGATGATCACGGCGATCGATACTAGGATCCTGCTCGACGTCCTTGTGCCAAACGACGATTTCTACGAGGCATCTACCAACGCGCGCTTCAGGAGGCGGCGGGGAGGGCTCTCTTGTGATCAGTGACGTGGTTTACGCCGAACTTTGCATTCATTCGAGATCCAACGCGAGTGCGATGCCTTCCTCGAAGCCAACGAATCCGTGTGCAGGCGTTAACGCGGGATGCCCATTTCTGCGCGAGCTGCGGATGGCGGACCTATCGGCGGCAGGCTGGTACGCGACCCGGAACGCCCATCCGGTCCCGACGCATCGAAATCTCGTGTCCTGCTTGCAATAATATTGTTATTACAAAGGCAAGGGATTGGTAATGAAGGCGGTGATTCGAAAGATGGGCAATTCCTCCGGAGTAATCATCCCCAAGCCGATCCTTGCCCAGATCGGTATTCAGACGGGAGATGACCTCGAACTTGTCGCTTGATGACGATCGAATCGTGCTGGCGCCGGCTAGACGGCATCCGCGCACCGGCTGGGCCGATGCGGCGAGGCGCATTGCAGACGCTGCCGACGATGCCCTAGTGTGGCCTGAGTTCGGGAACGCTGACGATGCGGACCTGGAATGGTAAAGCCTGCAAGGGCCGGCTTTTGTAACCGTTACCCGCGGCGACGTGTGGCTCGCAGCACTTGACCCAACGCTCGGCAGCGAAATCCGCAAGGCTCGTCCCGTGCATCGTAGTTTCACCGCCAGAAATGCACGATTATCTGCGGACCGTCATAGTAGCGCCGATGACAACCGGTAATCGACCTGCACCTTTTCGCATTCCAGTGAGCTTCGCCGGAAAGAAAGGTTTGATCCTGCTCGATCAGATGCGTGCCCTAGACAAGCAGCGGCTTGTGCAGCACCTCGGAGCGGTTGAACGCCGAACCCTACTAGCCACGCTCACTCGCCTGCGCGACGTATTCGCAGAGTAACCGGGGCATACGGGGTCGAGAGCGTATTGTTATGACTGCTGGTATCCGATCCAGACCCAGCGTGGCCGGTTAACGCGGCCCGGCGACCTCCACACGGCGCAGCAAAGCCTTGTGATGTCCGGAGGTCATCTGGAAATTCGATACGATGGTCACTTTTGGGTCGATCCTGGTCTGAAGCCTCGGCAGCGACCGGGGTACCTGAGGGCCTAAAAGCGTACCTCCTTCGATAGCGAAAATCGCTACCAGTGTTGCGGGGTAACGCCGCGGTGGTTGCGGTGCCTTAAACTTTAAAAAGGCCAATTTTCTTAGGTCTTCTGTAGTCCCATCCGGGAGGATGAGCATTGCGGTCAACTGTAGCCTGGTACCCTTGGCGATCGAGGGGTTCACTTCACTTCGTTACTCTAAATTGGTCCACCCCAGCCAGCCGTCCCGCGTCAGCTGCCGTCCTCTTTCCGCTTCAGGACGTTCTGCACCTGTTCCGCGCGACGCCTTGCCGTATCCAGCACCGTACTTCCTCGGAGTGCCGTTCGTCTGCCATTTGCCACCTCGCCAAGTCTTTCGACCTTGTACTATTAGTGGCTCTTATTCTAAGGGTCCACATAGGGGAGCCGGGTATTCGACCCTTATTTGGACCTCTCAAGCTCGCGTGTCGATCCAGCCATCCAAGCCTCGTGTTCGGCTAGAGCGGCCTCTTGACTTGGTATGAATTTAATCCATACTCCAAAGTATGAAGATCGGCGAGCGCGGTCAAGTGACGATCCCGAAAGAAATTCGCGAAGAATTCGGCCTGGGCCCGGATACGGAGGTCGAGTTTCATGTGATCGGCGGCTCCATCGTTTTAAAGAAAGCACCCAAGAAGCTGAACCTCTCCAGATGGAAGGGCCGCTGCGGCGACACGTTTGCGAAGCTGGGTTACACCTCCGTGGACAAGTTTATTGACGACGTGCGCGGACGATGATTACAGCGATCGATACTAACATCCTGCTCGACGTCCTGGTGCCGAACGAGGATTTCTACGAGGCATCAACCAACGCGCTTCAGGAAGCGGCGGGAGAGGGTTCTCTTGTGATCAGTGACATCGTTTACGCCGAACTTTGTATTCATTTCGAGATCCAACGCGAGTGCGATGCCTTCCTCGAAGCCAACGAAATCCGTGTGCAGGCGCTAACGCGGGAAGCCCACTTCCACGCGAGCCGCGCATGGCGGACCTATCGGCAGCAGGGTGGAAAAAGAACCCGGATTCTTGCGGATTTTTTGATCGGCGCTCACGCCCAAAAGCAGGCAACGGTCCTGCTTTCGCGGGATCGAGGGTTCTATCACAAACTGTTTCCGTCGCTTGACCTCCACGACCCGAGTGCAGTTGGTTGAGAAGATTTGCGCTCCTGCCGTAGAACTCGAAGGTACAGACTCTTCGGTTAACAGGTAGGGGTACGGTTCAGGCATTTGAAGGGGCACCCGGACACTTCTATACTTCCGGGCTTCTTTCCTCGATGCTGGTCAACGCGGCCGAACTCGCGCCAAACAGAAAGCGCCGCATCTGCCGGAGGAGTCGTTTACCCCACGCGGCCGAGGCCTCGCACCACGAAGCTTCACACTCTCGTGGGAGGGTGGAGCGAGCTATAAGAGGCGACAGGAGGTCCAACCAGTGCGGTAGAGTTTAATTCGCCGGATCGGCGCCCATGCTCGCATTAGATCCTCTGTAGTCCCATCCGGGAGGATGAGCATTGCGGTCAACTATAGACTAGTACCCTTGGCGATCGAGGGCCCGGGCCTCGGGGTGGTCTTGATCTCAGTTGCGACTGCAGCGGTGACCTTCAGGTTGTTAAATGTAAAAAAGTCGACCCCCCTTGCTTAAATCTCGTGATGATTTGTCCCGATCCTACCTCCACCCCGATAAGCAGACCGGTCGCGTTCACCGTCGCAAGGTTTGTGGGGCTGACACTCCAACTCACCAAACCTATGAGGTCCTCGGTAGTCCCATCCGATAAGGTAGCCGTTGCGGTTAACTGTAAACTGGTGCCCTTGGCGATAGAGGGCTTCGGCGGGGTAATCTCGATGTCAATTATTTTCGCGGTGGCGACGACCGTGGTCGAGCCTTGGACGCCGTCGAGCGTCGCAGCAATCGATGCGCTTCCGACGCCACCCTGGGCGGCCATCTGCACCGTGGTGCCTTTAGCCAGCAGCGGGTTGATGGGCGCTACCGTTATCGAGGTCAGGGTGGTTTTAGTGACGGTGAATGCGCTGACCCCTGTTATCCCGTCGAGCGTGGCGCTCACGGTGGTGGCGCCGACGCCGCTTCCACCGGCCAACCCCTTGGTGCCGGCCAGATTGCTGACAATCGTCTTTGGAGTTTGCCGCTTATACGACCGGACCTGCTTGTGACCAAAAGGAAATCAAATCGGCTGGTCAAACTGCAGGACGGCGGCGCAACGCGGGGGTGCTACGGATTTCGCTTAGGAAACGCTAAGGCGTTTCCTAAGCGTGCCGCAGAGAGTTTCGGCGTTGGGGTGGGGCGAGTGATTAAAGGCCCGGTTCTACCTCCTCTTTCAAGTTCAAGGCACCGCGATCACCGTTATCGAGGTAGCGTGCAAGGGGGGCGAGGAAAAGGCTATCGGTGTGAGAACGCCCGGCGCCGTAATCGAGTAAGCCAAAACTCCGCCCGGTGTCGAGCCTAGAGGTTGGGCCGCCACGTATACGAATTTGCCGCTGGGATCAACGACAACTGAGCGTGGGTCACCTCCGGCCGCGACCGAGGTAACTGACGGCACAAGCGTACCTCCTTCGATAGCGAAACTTTCGATCGAACCTGTGGATAAGTTACTGCCGACAACGTAGGCATATGTGCTCCTCGGATCGACCGCAATATTTATCGGAAAGGCCAATGCCGGCGCGGTGGGAACGTTCTCGACAAAGCTAAGCGCACCAGTGCCAGGGTCGACCGTAAAGGTTGAGACATTGTTGGAAAGTGCATTCACGGTGAAAAGTTGATTACCCAAGGGATCCAAGGCGACCGATTCAGGGTCGGAACCCGCAGTAATGGGCGAACCGGGAACAAACCCGTTAGGCACCCCCGACGTCGGATTAAGCCCTTCACCCGCGACGTTGTTGGTTACTGAGCCGGTAACGTAAATGAAATTGCCGTTCGGGTGCGCCGCCACCCCTTGAGGCGCTCCTATAAACGGTATCGGGGTCGTTGTGCCCACCTTGGTGAGCGCCCCGGTGGTGGGGTTGATGCTAAACGTTATAATTTGTTGGCTCGTGAAGTTCGTCACATAGGCGAAGTTTCCGCTGGGTAACACCGCGATGTCGATAGCCCCACTGCCTGAAGGGACGTTGCCGGTTGAAGTGAGCGAGCCGATGCCGGACCCACTCTGAGTGATGCCGTAGGAGGTAACGGAGCCATCACCGAAGTTGGCCGTATAGAGGAACTTTCCGCTTGGATCTGCGG
>DASXMJ010000019.1 GCA_036495685.1 Candidatus Binataceae bacterium
TCGGGAATCGGGTTTCCTTCCCAGACCGTTCCGAAGCCGCACTGGGTCGAAAGCGCCAGCTGCTCGCGGGGGAAGAAGCGACTCGCCTCCTCGATCCGCTTCTCCACCGTCTCGGCAGGTTCGAGTTCGATGCGCTTGGTCGAGATCAGTCCCAGCACCACCGTCTTGTCGGCCGGAATCGCGCGCAGCGGCTCGAACGATCCGGACCGCCAGTCGTCGTATTCGAGCAGGAAGCGCGAGAAGTTCGTCGCGCGCTTGAACACCTTGGGAGCAATCGAATCGTAGCCGCCCTCGCCCACGTAATATCCTTTGTTATTTCCCCGGCACAGATGGAGCGCGAAGGTGACCCCCTTGACCTCGGCGACTGAGTTGATCAGGTCAATTCCTTCGCTGAGGAGCCGCTCCGGATCCACTCCTATGTCGGCGAAATCGGTGCGGGCTCGTTCAGGGTCGCACAGCATGCCGAGCTCCGGCGCGTCGATCTGGATATACTCGCATCCAAGCGCGGCAAGTTCTCTCGCCTCGTCGCGCACGATCGCAGCCGCATCCGCGAGCAACGCGAACGGATCGGGATAGGCGTCGCGCGAATGCTCGCGCGACCACCTGAGCGTCATGATGAGCGGACTGGGTAGGGTAACCTTGAGAGGCTTATTCGCCCGCCCTCGCGCATAGGTGAATTCCTCGTTGGTGAGCGATCGAGTGCGGCGGATCTTATCGACGACCGCGAACTGGACGGTGATCTCGGTCTGCTCTGCGCGCTGGCTCTTTTCGTGTGGAAGTTTCCACACTCGTTTGAATGCGGGGATTTCCCTGACACCGGTGATCACGTCGGTGAGCGGTGCGATGAAATGCGTACGCCGCATTTCTCCGTCTGTGATGATGTCCACCCCGCATCGCTCCTGCAGCGTGATCGATTCGTCGACCGCGCGATCCTCGCTCTTTTTGAACTCACGGGTACTGATTTCGCCGGCGGTCCACTGCTTGCGCGCCTTTTTCAGGTAATCCGGACGCAGCATCGATCCGATCACTTCGGCGCGGTATTTGATTTCCATTGCGTTCTCCTACCTGCGGGGCCCGTATCTAACGTGCCCTTTCAAACACGACCTGTCGTTCGCCACTCATGTCGAGTGTCATCAAGATTTCCCTCGCCGCCGACCCCTCAAGTCCCGCTCGCGGGCGCGGCAACGGGCTGCGTGGGCGTCAGCACGAAATTCCACTCGACTTCCCAAAATGGGGTATTCAATCGCAGCTGAGCGGCTCGTTCCTGATCTTCAACGCGTCGAAAATCAGCGACGAGCGAGCGCTTCACTCCAAAAACCGCATCTTCCTTTAGATACGGGCAATCCGGCGTAAAGATGTGAGTGACGACGCGCTCGAAGCCCGGCTTTTCGACGATGAAGTGAAGATGCGCGGGGCGGTAGGTATGGCGACCAAGTGTCGCCAACATCTTTCCGACCGGACCATCACTGGGAATCGGGTAATAATGAGGCTTGGCCGAACGGAACCAATAGCGGCCTTCGTCATCGGTTTCGAAAAGGCCTCTCAGATTCCATTCAGGCTGGATGCCTTTCTGTTGGACATCGTAGAAGCCGTCTTCGTTCGCCTGCCACACATCAATAGTCGCGCCTGCGATCGGCTGCCCTCGGGTATCAGTCACTCGTCCGCGCACCAGGAGCGGCTCACCTTTGCCGTCAAGATTGACGTTCGCGCCATTTTCCAGTCGCGGTGCGCCGGCCACGTAAAAGGGCCCGAGCACTGTATTTTCGGTGGCGCCTTCCGGACGCGCATGGTTGATCGTATCAACCAGCATGGACACACCCAGCACATCCGACAGCAGAATAAATTCCTGGCGCCACTCGGTGCACATTTGTCCTGTTTGGGTCAGGAATTGAATCCCCGCGAACCATTCCTCGGGTGTGATGGCCGCTTCCTTTACTGCCGCGTGCAGATGCCGCACCACGGTGGTCATGATCTCCCGCAACCGCGCATCGGCTTGAGGTCCCATGCGCGCATTGACCACCTCTTCGGAATGGTCCGCATCAAAAAAAGCCGCGTCGCCCTTGTTGCCTTTCTCACTCGACATATCGACTCTCACTTCTGCGGTGCCTCTCCCGCCCAGGCACGAGCAATCAGGCTTCGTATACCTTCTCGCGTGAGCGGGCGCGGATTCCAATAAGGGCTCACCATCGCGCGATCTGCCGCATCGTCGATCGCGCTTTCCGGCATTCCTAGTTCACGCAGCGCCCGTGGAGCACCGATCTGCGCCAGCAGATCGTAAAGTCCCACAGCCGGCTCTTCGCCGAGAATCGGTTGCAGCCTTGCTATCACGTCGGGCACCGCTGGCGCGTTATACGCTAGCGAGTGTGGCAGCACGATTGCGTGTGTCTCCGCATGCGGCAGGTCGAACGAGCCGCCGAGCGTGTGACAAAGCTTATGGTGCAGCGCCATCCCAACTGCGCCGAGGCATGTGCCGCACAGCCATGCGCCGTACAGTGCGTCCGATCGCGCTTCACCATCCGAAGGATTTGCAGCGATGAGGGGCAATGCGCGTCTCAAGGCTCCGACACCTTCTACAGCCATCAAAGAGATAATTGGATTGCGCTCCTCGGCATACAGTGCTTCCACGGCATGGGCGATTGCGTTCATTCCGCTCATCGCAGAGAGCCTGGGTGAAAGCGTCATCGTCAAATCGATGTCGTATATGACCACCTCGGGTTGCACCTTCGGGTCGGTGATCGTTTTTTTGGTACCCGCGGAGGTCTCGCCGAGAATCGGCGTCATCTCAGACCCAGCATAGGTTGTCGGGACGACGACTTGCGGAAGGTCGGTTCGCAAGGCGATTGCCTTACCCAGCCCGGTCGTCGACCCACCACCGATGGCAACCAATCCGTCGATATTGAGCTGGCGCACAACCTCCATCGCTCGTTCTGTCACGGCGACTGGCGTATGCATCGTTGCGTGCGGAAACACACCAGCTGCTCGCGACCCCAGGACGCGGGCCAAATCTTCCGCAACGCCGCGTTGTTCCGGCGTAGATAGTACGAGCGTGTGTTCAAGCCCGAGGCCCTCGAGTTCAGCGCCAAGGGACGAGATCGTGCCGCGCCCGAAAAGGACGCGAAATGACCGTGAGCTGTACGTGAAAGGATTCACAACCCGGTCTCGCGCTAGACCCCGCGATGTTGCATGTCGCGCGTCATGCGATCGCCTCCGCTCCCGGTTCCGTGTGCTCATACCCGACCAGACGCGAAAGCACCCGCTCGCAGTCTGGTGGCGAGCCCCTGTCACGCCAAGCGAGAATTTGATCCGGCCGGATGAGGACCAGATCCGATTCGTAGAGCTCGCGAGCCTCCGCCGATTCGAGGCTCAGCGTCGTAAGTTCCACGCCAAGTTGCTGCGCTGCTGTTTTGAAATTCTCAGCACGCCCCGGCTCGCCGCCAAGCTGCAGAAGTGTCCATTCCGAACCGAAAAGGTCGAACAGGCTGCGCCCGTCTTGTAACCACAGATGGGGCGGGCGCCCACCAGGTGAGCCCGTCGGAACGTAAACGTTTGCTGCATCCGGCGGCGGGCTCGTTCCATCGGGAACGATGGTCGGCGAACCATCATAGCGACCCCCGAATGTCACGCCAGGAATGTTGAATTCCCGGCGTACGTATCCGTTCAGAAACTCACCTGCGCGAGCACGTGCCTCCGCCCCTTCCGGCGTATCGATCTCTATTGCCGGATCAGGAATAAAGTTGCCGATCTCATTCGCAAATTGTCGGGCATACCCGGTGTTACGAAGCGCGACTTTGCGCCGTTCATACGCATAGCTCGCGAGCAACGACGGTCCCGCATTGCCGCGCACGGCCATCGCGAGTTTCCACCCGAGATTCACCGCGTCTTCGACAGCGGTGTTGTAGCCGAGCCCGCCCGCGGGCGTGAACAGGTGCGCCGCGTCGCCACCGATGTAGACCCGACCGGCACCAAAACTCTCAGCCACGAGCGCATGACCTGCAATCCACGTATCTGCCGCGAGAACATCGATATCGAGCGGCGTCGCCGTCACTTGTGACAAGAGCTCTCGTGCCCGCGCTTCGCTTACGCTTTCATCTTCGCCCGGTTTGAGCTGCGTATGCAGGGCAAATTCTTCCTTGCCGTCGACAGCGGCCAGCCATGACCGGCGCGTCGGATTAAATGCGCAATACATCCAGGCTCGGTCATGGCGCAGAGTCTCGTAGAACTCGGGAGCGCGAAAATAGACGGCCACCATCTTGCCGCCAAAAAAATCGCGTACGACGCCAGTCTCGCCGCGATAGCGAATATTCAGTTTGTGCCGCACTGTACTGCGCGCACCGTCGACGCCGACTAGATACTCGGCCTTGAGCGTTTGTATCTGGCCCGAGTCGAGATTCTGAACTCGGGCCATCACTGCGTCGGCTTTCTCGGTGAAATCGAGCAATTGCCAGCCGTAGTTCAGGGAAATCGTCGCTTGTTCGGCAGCGTGTCGCCGCAGCACCCGCTCGACATATTTCTGGGAGACCCGATGAGGAAGCTCGGAAGTACTCCACGAGCCCGTCAGGTTTCGAGCCATTTCGGCGGCTTGTCTCGCGGAAGGCAGGCGAATTCGCGCAAGTTCGATCCCGCCATAACGGGTAAAGTATGCAATGTCGGTTGGGTAATCCGGGGGCAATCCGAGCGCTCGCACTTCCTCAGCGAAGCCGAGTCTTCGAAAATGTTCCATCGTTCGCGCCTGCGTCGCATTGGCTTGTGGGTTCAGGGCGGTACCAGTTTTTTGATCCACCAACATCGCGTGGATACCGCGGCGACCCAGCTCGATCGCAAGCGTGAGCCCGCATGGCCCGCCGCCGACAATCAGAACCGGTGTGACATTCGGCATCGCTGCCATCAAAGAGGCCTCCCTCGATTCTGCGAATGGCGCGAGCCAGCCTTCCGGCACAGTTGTGCGCCTTGCACCGACATTCACTTTCCAGACCAAGCTAGGAAAATTGACCGATTTGGTCAAGGGGTTTGACTAACTCAGGTGCTCGACCGCAGAGCCGTAAATCATTTCAGCACCGGCATTCACCCTCCAGTCGCGGGGTCGGGGAGTCTGTGTCGCAAACCAGATAAGCCAATCCCGCGCTGTGAGCGAGGTAATCTGCGCCTCGACCAAGCTATGGAACACGCCACGCCGAAGTCCTGCAGGAGCGAAGCCCAAGTTCTGTTCTCTCGCATCAAGAAAATTTACTCTGCCCAAATAAGGCAAGTTACTTGACTAGATGGCCGATGTATCTGGATAATTCTGCTTCAGACAAACCTGGGCGGCGCGCCGCATCCGAGCAGGCGTCGACAACTATCTCGATACGACCTCAGGCGATTTCTCAAGGTTGATGATCATGAATTTGAATTTGACAGTAGATAGACACACTCCGACCGCTTTGGCGTCGCTCGAGATCGATCCGTTTGACACGCTGTTCTTGTCGGACCCCTACGCGTTCGACGGCAAGCTCCGCGACGCAGGTCCCGTGGTGTGGCTGGAAATCTGCGGTGTCTACGGGATGGCCCGGTATTCGGAAGTGAGCGAAGCTCTAAAGGACTGGGAGACCTTCCGCTCGGCTCGGGGCGTCGGACTCACCGACTTTGCCAAGGAAGAAAATTGGAGACCGCCATCGTTACTGCTTGAGGCGGATCCGCCACTCCACAGCCGCACGCGCTCTCTGATGAACAAAATCGTCTCATTGTTGGCAGTGCGGAACTTGCGGTCGACATGGCAGGCCAAAGCTGAAGAGCTTGTCGACCGGCTCGTGAAGCGGCGCTACATCGACGCTGTCACGGACTTGGCCGAGGTGTATCCGCTGCTGGTGATTCCCGACACTATCGGATTGCCCGATAAGAGACGCGAGCTGTTGCTTACCTATGGAGCGGTTAACTTCAACGCATTTGGTCCCAGGAACGCGCTTTTCCAAGACTCCCTCGCAGCGGCGTCTCCAGAGGCTATCGATTGGGTTGCGGCCGGGTGCCGGCGGGAGAACCTCAAGTCTGATGGTTGGGGAATGGCCGTCCACGAAGCGTCGGATCGAGGTGAATGCACGGCCGAAGAGGCCGAACGGCTGATACGTTCGTTTCTTTCTGCCGGACTGGACACCACAGTGAACGGCATTGGCAACATGATCTTCGCCTTGGCTAAACATCCGCAGCAGTGGCAGCTCCTGCGTGAAGATCCGAAACTGCTCCGAAAAGCATTCGAGGAGTCGCTGCGCTGGGACTCGACCGTTCAGACCTTTTTTCGGACGACAAGCCGAGATGTCGAGATCGGAGGGACCACCATTCCCGAAGGGTCCAAGGTGCTTTTGTTCCTCGCGGCGGCCAATCGGGACCCGCGCCACTGGGGAGAAGATGCGGAACAGTTCAACATCCGACGCGCAGTCAGCGGTCATGTCGGATTCGGCTTCGGAATTCATCAATGCCTCGGTCAGATGGTAGCCAGACAAGAAGCCGAGCTGATTCTTGAGGCGCTGATCTCAAGAGTTGCGGAAGTCCGGCTTACTGGCGAGCCCAAGCGCCGCCTGAACAACACCCTTCATGCCTTGGCCCAGCTGCCGGTAGAGCTGACGCCCGCCACCTAACGAAGTGAATTAACCTGTTAAACTGTGGAAGGAAAAACCCTCTCCAATCTAGACCTAGTCGAGACCCGAATGGTTCATCCAGCGAAGCGCACACGAGCAACCAATAGCCCCACCAGGATCCGCACTACCGAATCTCTGTTCGCAAACACTTCGGCTGAATGGCGGCACACCAACGTCGGTCGCCTGCTAAACAATGCCGTTCGCCGGTTCGAAACACGAGTGTTCGAGCTGCTCGCGGAGGCGGGACACACTGAGGCCCGCCTGAGTCACCTGAACTTGACTCGCAATCTGGACGCTGGCGGGACGCGAATGATTGATCTCGCCCGCCGCGCCGGCGTGACCAAGCAAGCTATCGCTGAGCTGATCGTGCAGTGCGAGGAACTCGGCTTGGTCACGCGCGTTTCGGACCCTACGGATGGTCGCGCCAAGCTCGTGAAATTCACCGAGCGAGGCCTCGAGTGGCTTGCGGCATTTGGAACCGCACTGAAGCAGGCTGAACACGAAATGCAACAAGAACTAGGCATTCTGCGCGTAGACGGTTTGAAGACCGCCCTCAAAGCATATGCCGATGCCTTCGATCCGCTGGATCGCAACGGAACGCGACGAAAACAAACCGTTGCGGACGACTAAAAGACGGGTCGCTTCCGTAGCGTAACAACGCGATGACCAATCTCACAGAAAACCGTCGGATCCGCGAGTAGGTCATTCCCCCGATCTGAAGGGTCTTTAACTTTCCTGCGAGCTGGCGGCTGCCCAAGACATCCATCGACATCCGAGTAGCGTCGAGCGGGCAAGACACACGACGAACCACCGTGTCAGGCCGCGACGGCCCTTGGCAGGTAGATGGCCTTGGTCTCCAGGAAGGCCTCGAGACCTTCAGGACCTGCCTCCCGGCCGAGGCCCGACTGCTTGAAACCGCCGAATGGCACACCAGGATCGAGCTGCAAACGGTTCACGGAGATATTGCCGGTGCGCACCCTGCGGGCGATTCGCTCTCCGCGGTCCAGATCCGTTGTGAACACAGTCCCCGATAGACCATAGATGCTGTCATTGGCGATCCTGACCGCATCTTCTTCGTCGCGATAGCGAATGAACGACACCACCGGGCCGAAAATCTCCTCGCGCGCGATCGTCATTTCAGGAGAGACCGCGTCGAAAATCGTCGGTTCGACGAAGAAGCCTCGGCTGAACTCGCCCGTGCCGCCGCCGACCACCAGATCAGCCCCTTCCTTGCGACCGGTCTCTATGTAGGAGAGTACTCGTTGCTGCTGCCGGCGCATCGACAGTGGCCCCAACCCAACCTCCGGATCCCGAGGATCACCGACTTTGATCCCTTGCACCGCATCGCGATAGGCGTCGAGCACTTCGTCATGCCTGCGTTCTGAAACAAGTATTCGCGTTTGAGCGAAGCAAATCTGGCCACTGAAAGGCATCGAGACCGGCGTGACTGCAGGAATCGCCGTGGCCAAATCCGCATCGTCGCAAATGCTCGACGCCGACTTGCCACCGAGCTCGAGACTGACGCGCGCCACGCGGTCGGCGCACACGCTCGCGATATGGCGGCCGGCAGCGGTCGATCCGGTGAAGCTGACTTTGTCGACCCGTGGGTTGCGGATCAGGTGGTCGCCGGCCTCGCGTCCTGCCGGCACGACGTTCAGCACGCCCGGCGGCAAACCCGCTGACTCGGCGCACTCGGCTACAATCAGCGCATCGAGCGGTGTTTCCGGGCTCGGCTTCGCAACCACCGTGCATCCGGCCAGCAGCGCTGCTCCCAGTTTCTGGGTCAACAAGATCAACGGTGCATTCCACGGCAGCACGAGCGCGCATACTCCGACCGGCTCGCGAATTATCCGCGCAATGCCTTGGGGAGTCCGCCGCTCTTCTTCAAACGGGAAGCTGGAAGCGAGATCGGCGAAGAAGCGATAGTACGTGGGAACCAGATTGATAATCATTCCCGCAAATCCCTGAACCACGCCGACCTGAGCTGTCCACACGCGTTGGAACAGAGGCAGCCGCTTTTCAATCTCCTCCCCGAGTCGACGCAGGACTGCGGCGCGCTCCAGCGGAGTCATTCGCGGCCAAGGACCGCGCTCGAACGCCTCAGCCGCCGCTGCCACTGCATCGTCCATGTCCGCCGCTACCCCACTTGGAACGGAGAACTGCGTCTTCTCGGTCAACGGTGAAATAATCTCGAGCCGCTCACCCGACGTGGGTTGGCGCCAACGTCCGCCGATGTAGAATCGGGTACGAACGTTCTCGCTGATTTCGGCCGGATCGAATCGGTCGATCATCTCTTCTCTCTTCGGGTTGTTTTTTGCCATCGCACTATCCCGACCAAACACCTAGTCGAGCGATCTTCCGGCTGACGCCTACGGCTAAATTGTCGTTGAGGCTATTGCCCACCTACTAACGGCGATCGGCCAGAATCAACCTTTCAACGGACAGGCTGTCCTCGGCCACCGATTTCTTCCATCCCAGATCGATCGGAATGGTCGCTTCCATATAGGCCAGGCCCAAGCGATAGAGATTTTCATCCTCCGGCCCCAGGGGTGTTCCCCACGTAATTTTCCCAAGATACTGGATGAGGTCTTCCATATGCGGTTGTACGGCCGCGCAAAACTCTGCCACATCTTTCAGGGTCGAGCGGGCTCTCATTGCATTACGCTCCGACTCTTTCTCCAAAGCCCAAGGCAACCACCGCTCCAGATCTTGGAATTTCTGCGGAAAATGACGCGTCATTTGAGTCATCGCCCCTCACCATTCGAAAGCAAACGAGCGCGATTGCGATAGTGATGGGCGACTACCAGCTCCTGGAAGGAAAGGAAAAAGTTTGTCACCGCACCATTTTCAAGCGCGCTCTGCTGCCTTTCGAGCAAGTAGAGATCTTCTTGCGCAATTTCTCTGGTCACGACATACGAAAATTCCTGCGCTACACGCTCCCCATAGGTTTTCGGGTTGCGTAGGAAGGTGTTGAATTCACACAGAGTCCGGTCCGCAGCCAATGGCCAGGCATAGACTTCGATAAACCAGTCTCTTCCCGTCAACATGATCAAGTTCGGGAAGAACTTGACGACATCGAACGCCCATGAGTCTATTTTCCCGAAGTTCACGCCAGCCGGCAGGCCGCTAGAATCTGAATCGAACGAAGGGAACGCCCGAGCGGCGTACTTATAAGCCAGCTTCTCAGTTGGACTCCATTTGTGCTCCGGATTTGCCGCCGTCGCTATGCGTGCATGCCATCTCATCACTTCAACGGCGGGATTGTGCCGCATCGGATTGTCGGAAGAGCCCAAGTAATCCTTCGCGGTGTTCTTGTGAACAAATAGCGTGTGATAGGCCTCCGAAAACGCATCCATGCAAAGATTCCAATTCGTACGGATCGTCGCGCTGGTTAGCCCGGTGGATCGGAAATTTTCAAAAAATCCTTCGTAAAGATCAGGGGAGGCAAGCTCGCCCAGCCAGGAGTCGAGGTTCTCCGCGTCCTTGTCGAAATTGAGGAAGATGAAAGTGTGGCGCACCTCGCAGCGGATCTCGCGCAGCCCCAGCGCCTCACTCTCATGGGGCGGAAACTGATTGCTATCGGTCATCGCGCGAAGACTGCCATCAATGTTGTAGGTCCATCCGTGGTATCCGCATGAAAAACCTTGGCGGCTATTTCCCGCTTCCTTGCAGACAAGCAGATTTCCGCGATGCCGACAGACATTGTGAAACGCTCGAATCCGGTTTTCCTTATCCCTAACGATGAGGACGTTATAGTTCAGCCCCGGGATCCTTCTGGTTTTGTAATCACCGGGATTAGGCAGGTCGTAGTCGTGTCCAATCGGCAGCCAGGCCTTCTTGAAGATCCGATCAATATCTTTTTGATAGGCCTCTTCTGTGAACATACCTTGAACATCGACGTTAAACTCGATCCCAGCGAGATCGCCTCTAATTGGACTTTCAGCCATCACGAATCTCCATAAACTTTCGATCGCGACCAAACGTAGAGCGACAGCTTCACTAAGCTCCAATGACGAGCGCCCCGATGATAGGAACCGGGACTTGAAGAAGTCAAGCTACTTGTCCAATGGCCGCTCGGAACTGCCGAGTAGCCGATATCAGAAGCTTAAGACGCATGTTCTTCCGTGCCGCCCCCAAACCAACAAGGATTCAAGACTGCGGGCCGTCCAA
>DASXMJ010000020.1 GCA_036495685.1 Candidatus Binataceae bacterium
CGGTAGCCAGCGACGAGAGCCCGAAGTGTTGGCCGATTTCCGCCAACGTCGGAGCATAACCGTGCTCACTGATATACTGTTCCAAATAGTCCACCATCTGCTTCTGGCGCTTGGTAAGTGTTGCCATCGATGGTCCTCCCCCTCGGCAGCTATGTGCATGATGGCGAAAATTCGGCGAAGCTGCAAGACCGGTCAGGCGATCGGTTTCACATCGCCACGGCGGCCGATAACCTGGAAAGCGATTTCTTCGATGAAGCCACTCATCTTGGTGATTTTCGTGCCGACCTCTTCCCGGATCGGTCCTACGAGGAGGCGGCGCTCCCCCGGGACACAGCTCCGAATTGACGCCCAGACCTTCGGTTCCGCGTTTGGCGGATTCGCAACTAATTCCAGCAGAGAAGTCGGGATCCCGTGGCAGGTGCCGACCATCTCGCTGAGAGTCCTCTGACACTACCAATGGCTAAGCTGAGGGTAATCTTCGAAAATGGCGACCCCGAGCAGGTGGTCGAATTCGACCCCGCCAAGGCGCCGTTCCATCACGACGGCCGTCCCGGATCGATCCTCGATATTCTGCTCGGACATAAGATCCATCTGGAGCACGCGTGTGGAGGTAATTGCGCGTGCACCACCTGCCACGTGATCGTGAAGCAGGGCGGCAAGCAGCTTAGCGAAGCGACCGAGCAGGAAGAGGACATGCTCGACAGAGCACCGGGGCTGACCCCGACCTCACGCCTCGGATGCCAGTCAGTAGTCGAAGATCCGAACGCCGAAATCACCGTCGTCATCCCGAGGTACACGATAAACCTGACCGGCGAAGCGGAGGAATGAGATGCGTCAAACGCACGGGACGTCCCTAGAACCGCATCTCTGGTCCGCTCGGTGCCGTGTGACTTGGTGATTAACGTTGACTGAGGTTTCGCCGGCATGAGTCCATCCGACAGCCACGGCGGCTCTCGTCCAATCCGCACCGCGCGGGTCGAGCGCATCTTCGATCACACCTCGGACACCCGCTCACTCTTCCTTGCGCCCGTCGATAGCGGCAGCCTCCGATACCTACCCGGACAGTTCATCTCGATTGCAATCACCCTGCCCGACGAGACGCGGACCCGTCCCTACACGATCGCGTCGCCGCCCGAGCGGGGCATGCCTTTCGAAATCTGTTTCAACCGGGTTCCCGGGGGGCGGGGTGCGGACTGGCTTTTCGATCGGAGGCTCGGAGACAGCGTCGAATTTACCGGGCCCTACGGCACCTTCATGATGGATTCGGTGCCAGCGGTCGAAACCATCTTCCTTGCGGACGCAACCGCCGTAGCGCCGATCCGGCCGATGATCCGGCGCGCCTCGGGATCGCCCGCCTCCCCGATGATGACGCTCCTGTATGCGGCGCGATCCCCGGATCACATCCTCTATCGTGCCGAATTCGAGTCACTCGCGGCCGGCACGAGCGGTTTTCATTTTGAACCACTGATACTTCCCCAATCAGAACTCTACGAGGGTTTGTGCACCGAAGCCGAGCGCCGCTGGGTCCGGAGCGACGCCGATCGCAGCCGCCAGTTCTACATTTGCGGCGTGGGTAAGGGGGTACTCGCCCTACGCGATCTCTTGAGAGGCGCAGGCTACGAACGTCGCGCGGTGCACTACGAACAGTGGTAGGAAGAAACCCGGCAATCCGCAGACGCTCCGGGGAAAGGAACTCTCTGATTTGCAGAGAAGACGCAAAAGATTCGCCGATTTCGGTTGCTACTGGCTGAACACCTTACGCAACGCCTTCGCTGCCTCGTCGACCGCCCTTTTGCCCTGGTCGAGCATACCGGTCATCGTGAAGAATCCGTGGATCATACCGTCGTAACGGGTGACGCTGACTGGAACGCCGGCGGCGCGCAGCTTCTCTCCGTAAGCCTCGCCCTCATCCCGCAAGGGATCGAACTCGGCGGTGATGATGAGCGCGGGCGGCAGCCCTTTATGGCTCTTCGCTAACGCGGGCGAGGCGAGCGGATCGGTGCGGTCGGCATCGTCGCGCACATAACTTCCCCACAGATACCGCACTGCCGTATCGGTCAGAAAGTAATCGGTGAAGGTCTTGTGCGAGTTGGTAGCGAGCGCACCATCCGTAGCCGGATAGATCAGCAGTTGAAACTTGAGCGCCGGCTTTCTGCGGTCGCGTGCCAGCAGCGACACCACCGCCGCGAGGTTGCCACCGGCGCTGTCGCCCCCGACCGCGATTCGCGTGGGATCCGCGCCGAATTCGCGCGCATGCTCCGCCGCCCAGGCGGTAGCCTGATAGCAATCCTCCACCGCGGCCGGAAATTTGTTTTCGGGCGCGAGCCGGTAATCGACTGCGAGCGTCACACACCCCGCACGATTGCTAAGCGAGCGGCAAGCGTTGTCGTGAGTGTCGAGGTCGCCGATCACCCATCCGCCGCCGTGGTAGAACACCAGCAGCGGAAAAGGTCCGGCGCCTGCTGGCGTATAAATCCGAATCGGGATCTGCCCGGCAGGACCGGGAATCTTGCGATCCTCAACCTTTGCGACCTCTTCGGCGGCGCCGGCCAGCACCTTGAACGTGGCCGAAGTAAGCCGGCGCGCATCGTGGGGCGGCAGCTCTTCGAGCTTGGGTCCGGGCGCGACGGCCATTTGTTTGATCAGGGCAGCGGCCTGCGGATCGAGCGGCATAGACGAGACCTCCGATGAGGGCAGCTTCGCAAATTCCGGCAGTGACTTTCCACCCGCAAGAAGAATCTGCCGACTACAGATTTCGCAGGCCACGCACAATCGGAGGCTTGGAATCCGCGCTTTTTACGATGGCGCCGTGCCCCACTCCATCGCGTTGCGCAGCAGGCGATCGAACTGCGGGAGCTCCCAGGAGCCGCGGAAGGTCAGCGGGGTCTTGCCGGTGGCTTCCACGCTCGCGTCGACAAAAGGTTGCACGTTGTTGGTCGGGTTGTGACAGTGGCCGAGCGCGATGTAGGTTACCGCGCCTCTCCCAATTTGACGCGAATAGCCAAGGACCCGGGTCTTGCCATCGGGAAGGACCGAGGTGTCTTGGTCGTAGATGAAACCAAAGCCGGGCGGCGACGGATCGCGGGGAAGTTCGGTGGTCAACAGGGTCTTGGTGTCCGCTGGGTGCTGGAGTTCGATCAGGTAGAGCTCGTCGGACGTTTCGAATGATTCTGGCAGTTCGCTGGTGATGGGATCGGAGGGGTCGGCGATGTGAACGTGGAACTTTCTTACCGGAGGATGGTTCAGAAAAAAACTGCCCAGGGTATCGTGGTAGGCGCCTTTGACCATCTTGCGGCGCTGCTCTCCGACTCTGGCGGCCTTGCCGCCGCTGGTACCGTGAAGCGCAAGCCAGCGCCCGCCAGCCTGAAGCCAGCTGCGGAGGTGCTGGTTCTGCTCATCGTCCGGATACGGGCCCGCGACGTAGGTGATTAGCAGCCGCGTTTCCGGCAGCCATCGTGCCAGATCGCCGTAGTCATTGCTTACGGTCGTATAGATGGTAGGGTTCTGTTCCAGGATACCGAGCAGTCGCAGCCGGGCGTAGTTCATGTCGTGTCCCGCCGCGCTGCCGGGAGGGAACCCGCCGGCGATCAGATGGACCCGAGTGATTTGCGGTCTAGGCATGGTCTTCCTCGATGATTCGACTATTGCGCATCCGGAAGTGAAGCGATACCGACCCTAGGCCCGCATTTCGTGCACCCGCGTGCCAGAACGAGGGCGCAGCTTCTGGCGGGCGCGGGTGGAAAGGCTACGGCGCGAAATTCTGGACTTTCGACCACGCTTGGGGCTGCGCCATTCGAGGTTCTGCTTTCTTTAAGTCTGCCGAGCAATCCCGGCATGACCGCTCAGGTCGTGGTTAGGAGCTCTCCGTGTACTCGAGTAGCAGGCTCACCTCACCCGGGTGGCTCTCGATTCGCGCTGCGCGCTTGATCCTTCGCTCGCGTTCCAGGTTTTGGGTGGCCGAGGCCACCAACTTGGGCGGGATTGCCAGCAGGCGGGCGACGGTCTTTTCGGAACCGTAGCCTGCGACCTCGAAATAACGCCGGACGAGTCGGTAGGCGGCCTCACGCGGGGTCAGGTCGCGCGCTTCGCGCATCGCGTCGGGCCAACGATGGTCCATCGTGTCCCATACATAGGTGAACGGCTCGTAGCGTTCTTCCACCTTCAGGGCGAGAAACTTTTCCTGGAGTTCTTTCATCGCGCGGTCGAACGCCGTGCGGCTCTTAGGCTGCGCGTAACCGGAGCTAAGCTTGAGCGCACGCGTCTCAGCCGCTCCGCGCCTCACCAGCGCATCCATTACCAGTTTCGCACAGTGGGAGAGCATGCCGTTCGTGTACAGCCTGCGATAGCCACCAGGAGATACGCGCAGCCGCAGGAACGCACCCAGCAGGTCGCGCGCGATAAAACTTGGCCGTCCCGCAATAGCCTTGCCGTAGTAGACGAGACGCTTCGCGGCCAGCTCGTCTTTGAGCCGCCAAGTCATCCCGATTGCGTGATCGTGCTGTATATGCTCGGGCAGCGCGGGTTCACGCGCGCCAACGATCGCTTCACGCAGACACGGGACGCCGAGCCCGGCCGTGAAACCAGCGCAAAACCCGACTTCGTTGATAAACGCCAGCGCGGTTTTTTCATTGGTGACGCGCCGCGACCGGGTCCGGCGGAAGTAGTAGTCGCGATGCGCCTCGAGGCGCTCGAGAGTAGTCACGGTCACTCAATCGAAGCAGGTTTGGAGGAATTCCCGCCAAGGTCGCGGTTGGAACATGATTGGTTCTCGTGGTCCGCGTTCCGACCTGGGTCCGGAGCGATGGTCAGTGCACCGTTGAGCCGCGCGCGGCCGCCTCGGCGTGTTCGACACTTCTTTTGAAAATGCGACGGTAGTTGGTCTTCACACCCAGATGGCGGATTATACCTTCCAGTCCGATCAGCGCGCGCAGCAGGAACACGCTGTGCGCGGGCGATTTGTAAAGCTTGTGCTCGAATGCGATCTCGCCGACTTTGGTCGCATTGCCCACCGTGTCGTACTCCTTGGGGTCGTAGTCGCGATCAACCATCATCGGCGCGAACAGGATGTGGATTATCTTCACCATCGGCGTCGGATTCTGCGCACGATCCAGCCATCCCAGTTTTTGCATCCCCGCACCGATGGCGCGCGCATCGTCGTCGACAATTCCGCGGGCGACCTGCAGGTAAGCCCTCCGCTCCGCGTCGCGAAAGCGGCGAATTGATCCGAAGTCGAGAATGCCGAGGCGAGGATGGTAATTGACCAGGTAGTTGCCGGGATGAAAGTCGGTATGCAGCACGCCGAATTCCAGGATCTGCCGCCACACCATGGCGTGGCACTTGTTCGCCACCCAGGTGCGCAGATCCAGGTCGACTTCGGGGCCCATCACGTCGGCCAGCGGGTAACCCTCCACGAAGGTCATGGTGAGGACGCGGTGCGAGCTGAGCTCCTTGACCACTTCGGGGACCTCGACTTCCGGATCGTCCGCCAGCAGCCGCCCGAATTCCTGCAGATTTCGGGCCTCGCTCACATAGTCGAGTTCCTCACGCAGCCGCGCCTCCAGCTCCCCGTAGATCGCTGCCGTGTCGACCTTCTGGCGCATTACGTCGCGCCCGATCGCCTGCAGCGTGCGCAGCAGAAGTTTCATGTTCTTGAGATCTTCTTCTACCGTCGCTTCGACGCCGGGGTATTGGACCTTCACGGCCACTTCGCGTCCGTCCTTGAGACGCGCCCGGTGGACCTGGCCGAGCGATGCGGCCGCGAACGCAGTATGGTCGAAAGCGCGAAACAGCTGCTCGGGGCGCTGGCCAATCTCGCGTCGCATCTGCTCCGCGATAGTACCGTAGCTCATCGGCGGAACGCTCGACTGGGTTGCGCGCAACACGTCGAGCGCCTCGCCGGGCAGCAGGTCCTGGCGCATCGAGAGCATCTGAATCAGCTTCATGAACGCGCCGCGCAGGTTCTTCGAGCTTTCGAGAATCCGTTGCGCGTTGCGGATGTGAGTCTCGAGCAGCTCGCGATCCTGCGCGGTGCGCGACAGGAAGGGACGGCGGATGGAGGTCCACAGGTAGCTGGAGCCAACCTGTGAGGCGAGACCGCCCATCTTGATGGCGCGCCGCGCGCGGCCCCGTGTGATCGGATTGCGCGTTGCCATCAGTCGGTTCCGTCGCGCTCGATTCCGCTCCGATTGATCAGCGTGGCGGCCACCGCCGCTCCGAAGCCGTTGTCGATGTTGACTACCGTAACCCCCGACGCGCAGGTATTCAGCATCGCGAGCAGCGCGGCGAGTCCCGCGAAAGCGGCTCCATAGCCGATGCTGGTGGGAACCGCGATCACGGGCTTATCGATCAAGCCCGCGACGACCGAGGGCAGCGCGCCTTCCATGCCGGCAACCACGATCAGAACCGTGGCACGCCGGATGGAATCTAGATTGGCGGTCAGACGCTGCAGCCCCGCCACTCCCACATCGTACAGGCGCGCGACCCGATTGCCGAACAATTCCGCACAGACCGCGGCCTCTTCCGCCACCGGGATGTCGGAGGTGCCGGCGGTGATCACCATCAATTCGCCACGACCGCGGATGCCCAGAGCCTCGACCATGACCGCGCCGATCTGGGCCTCGGGGTAATAGGTCAGCTCCTTGATTTTCGATCCTACCGCCTTCGCCTTGTCTGGCCCGAGGCGGCTTACGATGAAGTTCGCGCGCGATTTGATCATGCCGCGCCCGATCGCGACGATCTGCTCCACCGTCTTGGTTTGCCCCAGGATTACTTCCGGAAACCCGCGCCTGAGCGTGCGATGGTGATCGAGCTTGGCGAAGCCGAGGTCCTGGAACGGCAACTCGCGCAGCGCGCGCATCGCCGCGGTGGCGGTGGTTTTGCCCTCCGCCACGGAATCGAGAATCGCGCGAATCTGGCGTTCGGTCATCGCCGCTTGAGGACATCAGCTCGAAGCGGGTGTTCCAGGTGCAGCATCACCTCGCGCACCGCGCGCAGGTCGCTGCGGGTGACGGTGATCGTGATCCCGCCGGCGTTGAGCTGCTCACCCGGCTGGGGAATATGACCCAGGCGTTCGAGCACGAATCCGCCGATGCTAGCATACTCGTCGCCCTCCGGCAGATGCAGTCCGTAGCGTTCGTTCAACTCCGCAATCGGCGCGCGCGCCATCACCGCCAGTGTGTGCGGATTCACCACCCGCGCGACCTCCTCCTCGCGATCATCGTGCTCGTCCTCGATTTCGCCCACCACCTCTTCGAGCAGGTCTTCCATGGTGATGATTCCTGCCGCGCCGCCGTATTCGTCGACTATCACGGCGAGATTTTCGCCGGTGCGCTGTAGCGCGACTAGCACCTCGTCCAACGGCGTCGATTCGGGAAAGTAACTGACCGGACGCATCACCTCGGTGACCGGGTGGCTTAAGTTGGGGGCTTCCAACAAATCGAATACGTGCACGACCCCGACGATATCGGTGATGCGATGGCTGAACACTGGCAGGCGGCTGAAGCCGAGCCGGCGCACCGTTTCGATCGCCGCGGAAAGCGAAGCATCTTGCGGGATCGCATCCACCCGCACCAGCGGCACCATCGCCTTGCGCGCCTCGGCGCGTGAGAAGCGAAAGATGCGACTGATCATCCTGCTTTCCGCCGGCAAGATCGCGTCCTTGTCGGACGCCGAGCTCACGTCGCCTGGCGAGCGATGCAGCAAACGCACGAGGTCTTCGCGCTCCAGGAAGACGCTCTCGGCCCCGGAGGGTACGCCGGCGAGCCAGCGCAGCCCGCGACTGAGGAGAGTCTCGACGAACAGCAGCGGCGCCATGACAATTGCCATGACCCGCAGGGCCGGCGCCGCCAGGCGCGCAAAGCGCAAGGGATTCCGCAGGGTCAGCAGTTTGGGTATCGATTCGCCCAGCACCAGCGTCAGCGGCGCCAGAATAAACGGTGCCCACAACGAGAGCTTGGGTTTCAAATCGTGCAGAAACGCGGTCAGCGCCACCGCAATGATCACCGTGGCCAGGTTGTTGCTGGTGAGGGTCAGGGCAAGCAGGCGATCGCGGCGCGCCAGCAACCATCCCAGGGTTCGCGCCGCTCTGCCGCCCCGTTCGCCTTCCGCGCGGACCTTGAGTTCATCGGCGGAGACCAGCGCGATTTCGCTGGCGGCGAAGAACGCCTGCAGCGCAAGGCACGCGACGAGCGTGATGAGGAGAACCCCAAGGCTCATCGCCTGAGCCTCACCTGCTCGATGGTCGCGCCGCGCACGCGCTCAATGGACGCCTCGAATTCCCCGAGCTTAAGCTTTTCGCCGACCGGGGGAACCCGGCCCAGCCGGCGCAACATTTGGTTGGAGAGGTTCCGGCCGCCGCCCGGCATCTCCAGTTTGAAATCCGGCCCCAGGGCGGTCGCGAGCTCGCGGGTATCGATGGCGCCGGAGGCTACCCACTCGTTCGCGGAGATTTTTTGCAGTTCTGGAATTTCCACGTCGAACTCGTCGCGCAATTCCCCGAACAACTCTTCGAGGAGGTCTTCGAGGGTCACCAGCCCCAGAAGGCGCCCGTATTCATCGACCACCAGGGCCATCTGGAACCGGCCGCGCCGCATCTCGTCAAACAGTTCCCCCAACGGTTTGCGCGGCGGGATGAAATAGGCGGGCCGCAGCAGTCGCTCGACCCGCGGGAGGGCCGGGTCAAGCCGCCGGGTGGCGAGGTCCTTGGCGTGCAGGACCCCGACGATGTTTTCCGGGCTACCGCGATGCATGGGAATGCGGGAAAAGTGGCCGTGCGCGACTTCGGTAATCAATTGCGCCGGTGGCGTGGCAATATCGAGGCCGAAGATGCGATCGCGCGGCGTCATCACTTCGGATGCGCGACGCGCGCCGAAGTCAAATACCCGATGGATCAGCGCGCGTTCCTCGGGCTCCACCTCCCCCTGGGTTTCCCCGAGCTTCAGAAGCGCCTTGAATTCGGTTTCGGAAAAGGGCTCAGGTCGAGGAGCCACATCATGGGGCGCAAAAAACCTGGCCACCGGATGCACCAGCTCGGTGAGGACGGCGAGCGGGCGCGCGGTGAGCCGTACCACCCCGGTCGGATGGCTAAGTGCGAAAGTCTTGGGCGTGATGTCGCAGAAGATCAACACGACCACGAACATCACCGGCGCCGCGACATAAGGACCCATCTCGCCGCCGAGCCAGAAGAGAAAGAACGCGGTGGCCAGACATGCAGCAAAAACGTTGCTCCCCTCGTTGAGGCCGATTACTACGATCAGAGACTCAAGCGGTCGGCGCATGATCCGGTCGAGCGCGAGCCGGGCCGGCTGGGTGAGCTGGTCGCGGATGTGCTCCGCGCGCGCCATGGTGAAGATCGCGGTTTCGGACGCGGCGAGTCCGGCGCTGACCATGATCAGCGCGAGCACCAGAATTGGCAGCAACAGCATCACGGAAGGTCGACTAGTTTCGCACCTGCAACTGATCCCATCCGCCCACGCGCGGCCGGGCGGCGCCCCGCAAATGCAAGCCCGGTCGGCGAACTATGGCGCCGATACGATGGGTGGGAACGCGCAACCATCGCGCGAGCTTCGACTGGGAATGTCCGGGTCGGATACAAAACAACAACTCGTAGTCCTCGCCGCCGCCGAGCGCCAAGGACAGATCGGATCCGGCAACTTCACGGTACGCGGTCGATACCGGAATCGACGCGGCATCGACTTCGGCGCCCATGCCGCTTCGTTCGAGGAGGTGGCCAAGGTCCTGTAACAGACCGTCGCTGAGGTCTATCGCGGCGGGCACGGGTCGAAGCCGGGCCAGACGCTGGCCGGCCCACAGCCGCGCGGTAGGCGCCAGGTAGCGCGACACCAAATGGCGGCGCGCTGAGTTTCTCACCCGCTGCTCTCCGGCCAGGATTCGCCAGCCGAGCGCCGCATCGCCGAGAGTCCCGGTGACGAAAATTTCATCGCCGGCGCGCGCGCTATCACGGCGCAGCGGTCGCACCGGCGCGTCACCTAGCAGGGCAATCGTAATTGCCAACTGGCGCGCCGAAGTTATGTTGCCGCCGACTATATCCACCGCTCCCACCCGGGCGGCGCGCCCCAGGCCTCCGTACAGCCGCTCGAAGAAGCGCGGTGTGAGTCCGGGCCGAATTGCGAGATTGACTACGCAGGCGGTGGGAACCCCGCCCATCGCGGCGACATCGCTCATGTTCACCGTCAGCGCCCTGGCGCCGAGCTGTTCGGGGGTTCCCCATCCCAGCTTGAAATGAACACCTTCGACCATCGAGTCAATGGTAAACAGGATCGGTGAAACGCCACGCGCCAGGATGGCGCAATCATCGCCGGGACCCAGAACCGTCCGGCGGCGGTGGGGAAGATCCGCTACCAGCCTCGCGATGAGCTCGAACTCGCCGGGCAGCTTCGCCCGTTGGCGTCCCTGGGTCTGCATCTATCAAGTTCACCACAAAGGAACCGGGTCGGGAATGATGCTGGCCTCCCCCTCCCTGCTCCGCAGCAAAGACTTCGCTGAGACAATCCTCCAGGCGGACGGCCACCTCGCATCACCGCGAAAGGAGAGCTTGCAGAACTTTGCATCGGCAGGGAAGACGCGGTCCCAGCGGTGGCGGAGCTAGCAGTCCGAAGCAGTCACCGACTTGGAGGTGTACAGGGAATCTCCGCGTGCAGGTGAATGCCGGTGGGCTTTAAGCAACGGACCAGCAGGCTGCCGCCGGCAGCCTCGGTCATGGAGCGCGCCAGGAACAGCCCGATGCGGCCCGCGTTGAGAGGCCGAGCGCTGGTGCGCGGATTCGCCATCATCTGCTCGAGCTCGGCCTCCGTAATCTTGGCTCCGGGCGCGTCGATATCTATGGCAATCTGTTCACCGCACAGCGAGGTCCGAAGCGTAACTTCGCTCTTGCAGTCGGCGGCCAGGGGTACCGCGGCAAGGTTGCGGACGATGCGCGCCAGGTGCTGCGGGTTGACCGAAACGTGTGGCAGGAGCTCGAGGTGATGCAGGAACTGAGTTCCGACGCGCCGCGCCTGAGCGGCACAGTCTTCGACGACCTCGGCCACGACCGGGTTTGGATCGGTGTCGGTTGCTTTGACCTGGAAGCGGCCGTCTTCCTCCATGCGGTACAAGTCAAGCGAGTTGCCGACCACCAGGTTGGTGTTCCACGCCGTCGACCCGATTCGCGCGATCATTTGCTCGCGATCCGACGGGCTCGCCGAGGGCTCCTCGAGCAGCTCAACATAGCCGGCCAGCGCCGAGACCGGGTTGCGAATGTCGTGGGCCATGGTTGCTATCTGACGCTCGCGAAAGCGCGCCGCGGTTTCCAGCTCTTCGAGTTGCCCGCGAATCTTGAGTCGGTATTGGTTGATGAAAATCGAAGTGCTCTGGGCAAGCAGGAGGGCGGCGAGCACGCTCAGCCAGCGATAAATGTTCAGGTTATCGTTGATCGGAACCAGAAGCTGCGCGGCGCTGTACGCGAGCAACGTGGCCGCGCTCATCGCAAGCTGCCAGCGGGGACTCCAGCTCACGAACGATGCGGTCGCGAACGGACACAGGATGATGACCGACAGGCGGGAGACCGGATCGTGCGTGGTCGCACTGATCGCGATGAACATCACCATGATGACCAGGCAGACCGCGAAAACCCATAGCTGCCAGAAGCGCCGGAACATCGGGGTCCAGGTGAGGGCCAAAAACACTGCCGCTGCGGAAAACGCCAGGAGATGCAGCACAGGATCCGCCCCGCGAATCGCCACGTCGACGACGAGATACAGGATCAGGAACACGAGCCCGATCGAGGCGGCCAGCCGCAGTGCATTGAGCGGTTCTTCCTCACCGCCCGTGTCGAGATGCGGCGCCCGGAACGTCTGCGACCATTTGTTGCCGCCCTGGTGGGTATCGAACTCGTCTGCCACTGTTCGAAGGCTCACGTGCGGCCGAGGCCGTCACGTGTCCCCAACAGCGCATCACGCATCGTAGCAACGGCGATGTCAATCTCACTGCGCACAATAGCTAGTGGAGGCGCAAGCCTGACAACCTGGCCCGCATTTAGAGTCCAATTAATTATCACCCCGCGAGATATCGTTTCCGCAACGAATCGATGGGCAAATTCCGCGGAATGAAAATCGAGCCCCACCAGCAACCCGACTCCGCGGATCTCAGCGATCTCGGGTGCAGCCAGGGCCCTCAGCTCCTGCATGAGGTACGCACCCTTCTCCAACGCGTGGGCGGAAAGCTGTTCTTTGATGATGACGTCCAGCGCGGCAAGTCCGGCGGCGCATGACAACGGGTGGCCCCCGAAAGTCGTGATATGCCCCAGCGGAGGGTCGTGCGACAGCGTCCCGATCACATCATCGGAGCCGACGAATGCACCAAGCGGCAGGCCGCCGCCGAGCGCTTTTGCCAGCACCACGATGTCGGGCACGACGCCGAAATGTTCCAGCGCAAAGAGCCGCCCGGTTCTACCGAGCCCGGTAAGTACTTCGTCGAACACCAGCAGCGCACCCGCGCGATCACATCGCGAGCGCAGCTCGCGCATGAAGTCGATTGCTGGAATGCGGACCCCGCCTTCAGCCTGCACGGGCTCGATAACCACCGCGGCGATCGAAGAATCGATGGCATCGAGCGCGCCGGGATTGTCGAAGGGCAGATGACGCACCGAATCGAGCAGGGGTTCATAGGCCTTGCGCCAGACCGGGTTCCCAGCCAGCGACAGGGCACCTAGGGTGTCACCGTGGTACGCGCCCTCGAATGCGGCCAGCGCGCGTCGCCCGGTAAATTTGCGGGCGGCCTTGACCGCGCCTTCGATCGCCTCGGCGCCGCTATTGGTGAAGTAGACTCGCGAGAGCGGCGCAGGCAGCAGGCCGGCAAGGCGCGCCGCCAGCTTGATTTGCGGCTCGATGAGGTACTCGCCATAGACCATCACGTGCAAATGGCGGCGCGCCTGATGCTGGATCGCGGCCAGCACCGCAAGATGTCCGTGACCCAGCGCGTTGACCCCGATGCCGGCGATGAAGTCGAGGTAGCGGCGACCGTCGGCCGTATAGAGCCACGCACCCTCGGCGCGCACGATCTCCAGCCCGATGGGTGCGTCAGAGGTTTGCGCGAGATTGCGTAGGAAAAGCTCTCGGAGTTCGTTCACTGCCCTACGGTCATCCGTTCCAGAAACCAGCCACCACCATGCCGCCAGGTGAGCGGCGGAGACTGCATCGCACCGGGTTCGGCAAGGTATGAAACTCCCAGCACCGCCAGAAGGTCCCGTATCGAAGATATATTGTCGCCGTTTCCCGCAACCGCAAATGCCTCCACTTTGCCGCGTGCCGATGCCAGTCTGGTAGCGAGGTCCGCAAGATTCCGGATCGCACTCACGCGGACGCAGCGCAGACCGGGCGCGGCACTCAGGTCCGCCTCAGGATCCAAGATTACCACCCACGAAAGCCCCGGCCCCTCGATCGTGCGCACCAGCTCACCGGCAATCGCGCGCCAGCGAGCGGTCTCGCGCACACTGCGCAGGATTGCGGCGTCCTCCAACTCCAGATGAAGGGGTGGTGGTAGCCGGTCCGCCAGGTCGCCCATCGCGTGGCCCAGACTTTCGGCAAAGTCCACCGCGTCTCCCTCGCTGTCGCACTCAACGAAGATCTGGTGCGGTGACAGACAGCCGAGCTGTTCGAACAGGGTCACATCGCGTGCCAGACAGCGCGCCACTTGCTGCACCGGACCGCCGTGCGCAGCAGCGCGGGTAACGAGCGCGGCACTCAAACGGCTGCCGAAGCCGACAATTTCGCCGCCGCCCACTGCCGCGATGGTCGCGTCGTCGCCATATGGGACGAGCTCATCGGTAACCTCGCGCAGCGTCCGGGTGAGATCGGCATGCGCACGCGACCAGTTGAAAACCTGCAGCCGGCCGCCGACACGCAAGTCCTCATGCACCAGGGTCCTCGCCAACTCCGCGAAGAACCAGGGTTCGCGTGAGGCGGTCTTGACCAGCAGCCCAGCTCCCGCGAGCAGGCCCAGCACGACTTCATGGAGTCCCGCGCCGACCACGTTGCCGGCCATGACAAAGCCCAGCGTCTCCCGCCGTACCGCGACCCGCGCAGCGAGCTGCGCCAGGGCATCATGCGTGAACGGCGCCAACAGCGCATCAAGCGACTCCTCCAGCAAGGGAATGCTGAACCCCAGGTGCTGCGCAATTCGCACGATCGTCGCGTGGCGTGGCGCGAATTCGCGATCGCGCCAGCGCGTCAGCACGGTAGCGAGTACCTCGGCGACTTGCGGCGGAGTGAGCGGCTCGCGGGTCGCAGCTTCAAGCGACCTCGCTCCCTGCACAATCTGATTTGGGGTGGGCAGGTTCAGCACGGATTCATCGCGTCAGGCTCCGGCCGTACTTTTGAATTGCGCGACCGACAGCGCGCAGCCGCGGGGTCCGCCCGCGCTGGCGCGACCCAGGATGCTAACCCGGCCCTCGTGAACCATGCCGAAATCCTCCGTGAGTACCGCGGAAACCGAGTTGACATTGGCCAGGTCGATAAAGCCGAGCAGCCCTCGCGTGCCGTCCGGGAGATGGCGCAGGGTCACCGGATCAATTGCCAAGGGACGCATCCACGGCGGCGCGAGCTTTACCCGCTCGCGCGCCGCCTCGCCCGGCGCGTTGAACTCGGTCGCATCGTAAAGCTGCGAGCACAATTCCGTCATCCCGTACTCGTTGATCACATACGCCGGAACCATCCCCAAAAGGTCCCGCGCCAGCTCGACCACCTCGCCTGCACCAAGCGGCGCCATCTGCCCTTTGGGTCCGCCGGTGTCCATCATGCGCGAGAGCGGCCGGAGAGCGATTGCTTCGCCGCGTGCGGCGAGCTCGTGGAAAATGGCAGCGTATGCGGCGGTGGTGCCGAGGATGCAGACGGGCGCCGCATCTTCGGTGGCGCGGCGCAAAAAGGCGAGCGCCGCCTCAACGTCCAGACTCAAGCGGTCGGCCGCGCACAGTGAGGGACCTTGCCCAAATTCGGCTATGCACCAGGTGATCATCATGGAGAGCGACGACTCCGGCATGCGATCTGCCGTGGGATGGATCGCCAGCACGCGCATGCGCGCGCCATCGGGAAACATGGTCGCGCGCATGTGCGAAAGCGCCGACGCGCGATAGATCTCGGCGCGCGCCACCACGTGATGGCCACGCCGCTGGCGCCCTCGGGTCGTGCCGCTGGTCAGGAAGGTGAGCGCACCTGGCAGTTTCACCGAATCGGGCGCGCACAAGCTCGCGTATTTGAACGCGACCGTGCTCACAAGTGGAATTCTATCGGGGGACGAAAGGGTCTCGGGCAAGATGCCCAGACCATCGCAGTAGCGGCGATAGGCGGGCACTGAAACGTACTGGGAGTGGAATACGTCTAATGCGAGGGAATCGAACCGCCCCGGCTCGGGCCTGTGGATAAACGACAAAACCTGTTCTTGGATGCTCATCAGGAAACCCGGATCAACCGGAGGGGTCGCCCACGCGATGATGTCCCGCGCGGGGCGCTGGTTCAATGCCAGAGTTTGTGGGAGGCTGCGCAAAAGTACCCGTATTTACCCGAAAACCTGGATAGTATAGCTTTGCTGGCCGAGGATGAGGTGGTGGAGGCGGCGGCTTGCCGGCGGAGACGGTTTCGGGCTGGTGAATTCTCAGCCGATTCTCGTGATAACCTCGCTTCATATAGCATAAGAAGAGCGCAAGGTTGCCTTCTAAGCATAGCAGGTAACTTTGCAACGCAGGCGTAACTTTGCTAAAAGCAGCTGGTGGAAGCCGGAGGGGCTTGCCTAGATGAAAAAGTTTGTTGCTGGCGTGGTGCTTGGATTTATCGCGAGTTGGGGTGTCAGTTTCGCAGCTTCCGGTAACCATAACGGGAATTTTTGGAACCGCCTTAGCGACTCCGCGAAGGACGGCTACGTCAACGGCTACTCCGACGCGATGAAGGTCAGCGTCGGACAGCTGGACAACCTGGGGAATGCGGCGGACATTTTCCACTGGAAGGGAGCGCGCAAGATCATCGGGCAAGTCAGGCGCGAACTTTCGATGGCGGATCTTAGCCCCGAGATCACCATCAAGCAGCTCGACGAAATGTATTCCAACCAAAAGTATACGGAACTCGATCTCGGTCAGGCCTTGCAGGTGCTGACGCTGCGCGCGGGCGAGACCGCGGTTCCCGCGGACAACGCACCCGGCAAGAAGTAGCTCCACAACCAGATCACGATTGCGAGGCGGCTTGACCGGAAGCCGCCTCTTTTTTTCGCGGCCTTGCAAGCGCCGCGCGTGCTTGAAAGCTTCGCGACGGGGTCCTAGCCTTGTTGCGAAGAGCTGACTGCGGTGAATGCGCCCATAAGCCTGTTGCAGAAGACTTTGCGTGCGACCGTGGGGGTACATTCGCACGTTCCTCCGACGCACGTCTCCACCGCGATCGGGCTGGGAACCGATCGGCGCGGCACCGGGACCATCGTCAGCCCCGACGGCCTGATACTGACCGCCCACTATCTGCTGCTTGGCGCCAAGAACGTAATCGTAACCTTGCCGGGCGGCGACCAGTACGAAGCACGGATCGTCGGCAAAGACTACAGCACCGGCTTGGGGCTGCTCAAAATCGATGCGGGCACACTGCCCCATCTCAAGGTGGTTTCGTCGGAAAGCTGCGTACCCGGCGAGGAAGCGTTCAGCGTCGCGAGCCTGGGCGGCGAGAAGCGTTGCGCGGACTGCGGAATTGTCACTTATCTCGGCCCTTTCGACGCGGTCTGGGAATTCGTGCTCGAGCGCTGTGTTTGCGTGACCGCATCATCGTTGAGCATCGGGCTCAACGGCGGTCCGGTTATGAATCGGCGCTGCGAGGTGATCGCGATTTCATACCTGAATTTCGCCGACCTGGGCCGCGCGATTCTCGGAATTCCTGGCGAATATTTTCTTAACGTTCGCGATGAGCTTCAGCAGCACGGGCGGCGCGTGACGGCGGCACCGCGCGCCTGGTTGGGGGTACTGTCGTATACGCTTCGCGAACACGTGGTAATCGCGGGCGTGATGCCGGGCGGGCCCGGCGAAAAGGCGGGACTGCAGCAGGGCGACCTTGTGCTGTCGGTCGATGGGCGCGACATTAATGAACGTCGCGTGCTCTACGACACGCTGGGTAATCGAAAGCCGGGCGAGCAGATAAGCCTCAAGGTGTTGCGCAACAATCGGGTGTACCAGGTCGACGTTCCCGCGATCCGCGCGGAGGACTACTTCGCCTAGCCAATCGCTCCAGAAAGTTTTCCCTGCCGGCTCTCGGCGGGAAGACTCGGCAACGACCACCACACCGCTTCTGCCACCAAGCAAAAGGCGGCGCTCCCGGCAGCAGGAAGAATCGTTTTGACGTGAATGGCGCTGCCTTCGCCCGGAAAGGAAACAACCATGAACGAAGCTAGAGCGCGCCTGCGCGCGATGCTGGTGAAGCCGGGGATGATTGTCGCACCGTTTGCGTTCGATGGCATCCAGGCGAGGCTTGCCGAGGAAGCGGGATTCGAGGCGGTCTACATGAGCGGATTCGGCACGGCGGCATCGCGCGGGTACCCCGACTTGGGGTTGCTCACCATGTTTGAGATGGTTGCCAATGTTCGGACAATCGCCGACTGCGTCAGGGTGCCGGTCATCTGCGATGCCGACACCGGCTACGGAAATCCGCTCAACGTGTGGCGCACTATCCGCGAATACGAGGACGCGGGCGCGGCGGCGCTGCATATCGAGGATCAGGTTTGGCCTAAGCGATGCGGCTTCCTGGCGGGCAAGCGGGTGATCGCCATGGAGGAGATGGTGGCGAAAGTGCGCGCAGCATGTGATGCGCGCCGCGATGCGAACCTGGTCATCATCGCGCGCAGCGATGCGCTGCAGCCGCACGGATGGGATGAAACGGAAAGGCGGGCGCGCGCCTATCGCGCGGCGGGAGCGGATGTGATCTTCCTTGACGGCATCAAGAGCAGCGGGGAGTTGGAGACCTACGCGAAGCGACTCGGCGACCTTCCGTTGCTGTATAACGGCGACTTGTTGCCGCTGGATGAGCTGGCCCAGTATCCGTTCAAAATGACGATTCACATTGGCACGATGCTGGCGGCCTACCAGGCGGCGCGCGACAGCATGCGTGAGCTCAGGCGCTCGGGAAAGATTGGGGTCACCACCAGGAGCGGAGTCTTTGAGGAGTTCGTCCGTACCATGCGGGTGCCGGAATATCAGGCGCGGGAAGAGAAATACCGGACATGAGCTCGCGTCTAGCGCAGAAGTAGAGCCTGCCGAGGTCGGAATCAGTGCGAACTGGCCCGCCAGGAATTGCTGGGCCTTCAATGGAAATCGTGCGAGGCTGGCAGCGCGCCGGGGGGCGAAAGGGCGCGGAAGCGGCGCGCCTTGATCGCGGTCACCCCATCGACCGTCTGTAGCACGCCTTCCGCGTATAGAATCTTCGCGCTGCGGATTAACGCGCGATGGGCCTGGAACAGATCTGGCAGCACTATCAAATTCGAAATTCCCGTTTCATCTTCCAGCGTCACGAACACAAATCCTTTCGCGGTGCCGGGCCGCTGACGGACGATAACCACTCCGGCAGTCTTCACCCAGCTGCCGTGCTTTGCGCGCGGCAACTCCTCTGCGCTAAGGACTCCGCGCTCCTTCAACTGCCTGCGCAAATGCATCATCAGATGCGGCCGCGTGGTCAGTCCGGTGGCCGCATAATCCGCGGTAGTTTCTTCGATTGACGACATGGCGGGCAGCCGGGTGGGCGTGGCACGCGGCGCTACCCTGGCAAGCAGGCTTCCCGGCTCGCGCTCGACGGCGGCTGCCTGCCACAATGCATCGCGCCGCGTCATCCCGAAAGACGCAAACGCGCCGGCGTAGGCCAGAATATCCAGTTCGCGACGATTGGGCCCGACCCGCGCGGAAAAGTCAGCTATCGATTCGAACCCCCTGCCGGCGCGTTCGCGCTCCGCGCGCTGGCCGGTTTCCTGCCGCAGTCCGCTCACATAGCGAAGCCCCAGCCGGAGTGCGCCGTTTTCGATAGTGCAGCTCCAGTTCGAGTACCCGACATCGATCGGCAGCAGCTTAACCCCGTGGCGTTCCGCATCTTTGATCAGCGTCGCGGGATGATAAAACCCCAGCGGATAGCAATTGAGCATCGCCGCGAAAAACGCCGCCGGATGGTAGTACTTCAAATATGCCGACGCGTACGCGATGAGCGCGAAGCTGGCGGCGTGGCTTTCCGGAAAGCCGAACAATGCGAATGAGGTAATCGATCGGACCAGGTCGTCTTCGTCCTGTTTGTTGATACCCTTGTTGGCGATTCCGCCCCGCAGCTTGCGCTCGATCTGCTCCATGCGCTCCGCCGACCGCTTGAACCCCATCGCGCGGCGCAGTTCTTCGGCCTCGCCGGCGCTGAAGTCGGCTACCGCCATCGCCATCCGCAGCAATTGCTCCTGGAACAAGGGCACGCCGAGCGTGCGTCCCAAGATTTCCTCCAGTCCGGGCGCCAGGTAGCGGACCGGCTCGCGCCGGTTGCGCCGGTTCAAATACGGATGGACCATGCCACCGACGATCGGACCGGGACGGATTATCGCGACTTCGATCACCAGATCGTAAAAGCGTTCGGGCTTCATGCGCGGCAAGGTCGCCATCTGCGCGCGGCTCTCGACCTGGAACACGCCGATGGTGTCGGCGCGCCGCAGCATCTCGTAGACCCCGGGATCGTCCTGCGGCAGATGCGCCATGTCCAGGTCGACGCCGTCATGCTCGTGGACAAGCGGAAAGCATTCCTCCAGCACCGCGAGCATGCCGAGTCCGAGCAAATCGATCTTGATAATTCCCAGGTCGGCGCAGTCGTCCTTGTCCCACTGCACTACCACCCGCCCCGGCATGGTGGCCGGCTCCAACGGCACGATCTCATCGAGCGGAGCGGCCGCGACCACCATCCCGCCGCTATGCTGCCCCAGGTGGCGCGGCAGGCTTTGGAGCTTTCGCACCGCGTCGATCATCAACTTGAGACGCGGTGCTTCCACATCGACCCCCGCACCTTTGAGCAGCGCGACCAGATCATCATGACGGTCGCGGAATTCGTAGACCTGGTTAAGCTTGGCGAGCCGGTCCACCTGGTCGGACGGAAAACCGAGCACCTTGCCGGCTTCGCGCACCGCGCTCCTGGTCCGATAGGTGATCACGTTCGCGACCATCGCGGCGCCGCGCTCGCCGTAGCGGCGATAGACATACTGAATTGCGCGCTCGCGCTGCTCGCCGCTGGGCAGATCGAGGTCGATGTCGGGCCATTCGCCGCGCTCCTCGGAAAGAAACCGCTCGAAGAGCAGATTCATCGCCACTGCATCAATCGCGGTGATACTGAGCGCATAGCAGACGGCGCTGCAGGCGGCCGAGCCGCGGCCCTGCACCATGATGCGGTTATCGCGGCAGAACTGGACGATGTCCCAGACGATCAGGAAGTAGCCGGCCAGCTTGAGCCGCTCGATTATCTTAAGTTCGTGCTCGAGTTGTGCGCGGGTGCGGTGGTTGAGCTTGTCACCCCAGCGTTCGCGGGCGCCACGATAGGTCAGGATGCGCAAGTAGCTGTCTGCGCTCTCACCCATCGGGACCGGATAATCAGGAAACCGATAGCCCAGATCCGAGAGCGTGAAACTGCACCGGTCGGCAATCTCGCAGGTGGCCGCGACCGCGCGCGGCAGATCGCGAAACAGCATCGCCATTTCCGCAGGCGGCTTCAGATGGCGCTGGTTGTTCACCCACAGCCTCCGTCCCGCTTCTTCCAGGGTGGTGTGCAGGCGGATGCAGGTAAGGACATCCAGCAGCGCGCGCTCCACGCCGGCATGACCGACGTCGTTGGTCGCGACGATGGGAAGCCGCAACGCCTCCGCCAACGCGAACAGCTTGCGGTTGAGCCGCTCCTCGTCGGAATCGAAGTGGCGCTGGAGATCGACATACAGATTTCCGCGCCCAAAAATCGTGGCGAGACGGCGGCCCAGCGCGATCGGGTCTTGGCCGCGTACCAGCAACCTGGAAAGCGGGCTGTTCACGCCGCCGCCAAGACAGATGAGGCCTTGCCCGTAGCGTTCCAGGTCGTCGAGCGTGATGCGGCTCTCGCCTTTGGCAGGATATTGCGGCGCACCGTCGGGCTGGGCACCAATCACGCGCAGCTTCGAGGCGGTGATCATCCGGCACAGATTTCGGTAGCGTTCGCGATCGGGAACCAGTACATAGAGGCGGCTTTCGTCATCGAGGGTGAGTTCGGCACCGACCAGCGAGCGGATTCCGACCGCCTTGGCGCCCTGGAAAAACCGCGGATGCCCATACATGCCATCGCGATCGCCCATCGCGATGGCGGGATAGCCGAAAGCCGCCGCATACCGCGCGAGATCTTCGGGTGCGGTCGCGCCCTCAAGAAAGCTGAAGGCGCTGCGCGTGCGCAGTTCGATGTACTCAGACCTCTTCGAGATTCCCGACAATTTTTCTGCCCTCGCCAGCTCGCGCTCCCGCGATGCGGTCCGGTCCCGAGAGCTACCGGGTGGAACTTCAGTCATAGACGCCATCGACGAACCATCGATCCGAACGCGGATCGCGGAACGCGCGGTACACGCAGCCGTCGTCCAGTTCTAATTCGTAATAGTCGCGGCAAAATGCCGGGGTGTGCGACTCGCCGTCGCCATTACGCCACCATTCGCCGTCGCGTCGCCACGGACCCGCAATCGAAATCACGCGCGCGCCCAGCCGCGGCCCGCGCACGAACGCCGGCGTCCCGCGCACGCTCATCACCTCGACTTCCAGCGCGGGTCGAATCGCGCGAATCACCAGCCGCGTGATGTGGTCGACGGGCTCCACCCGCGACGGGGTCACGCACGGCGGCGGGGGTTGGAATGCATCGAGTCGCACCGCTTCCGGGCGATGGGTATTGTCGGCGGTGAGCATCCCGACGTTCTCCGGACCGCACAACGCCGCCAGTCGCGCGATGGTGGTTTCGAGCTTGTCGGGTGCCGGCGCAGGCGGCAGAAACATATCTACCTGTGCGGGACGCCGGGCACGCGGGGTTATTTCAATTCGAATCGTATCCGCGGGGGCCTCGGGCGGAGCAGCTTCCAGACTCAAACTGATGAGCGTCAGAATCGCGCGGGTATCGTTGGTCGGGGCTGCGATCGCAACCCGACGCGTGTTGATGCGATGGTCGGTCAGCCCCAGCGTCAACAACAGATCCCCGGCGACCAGCCCGCGCATCTCTATCCGCTCCACCAGCCGAGCCAGAATCGCGCGCATGACGAACGCGAGCGGTTCCAGCGTTTCGATTCCATATTCCAACTCCACCCATTCGGTGAACACTTCGGCGCGGCGCCGCGGGTGGAGTGGACGCGGACTCTCCCCGCGTGCCAGTCGCGCCAGTTCTATGCCCCGGCGGCCGAGCCGGCTCCCGAGCGCATCGGGATTGAGTCGCGACAGGTCGCCCAACCGCTTGAGGCCCCAGCGCGCGAGGGTGTTCTCCAATTCCTCGCCCCCTTCGCGCGCCGCGAGATTCAAGGCATCGATTGGCAGCCAATCGATAAACTCGCGCTCGCGGCGCTCGGGAATTACCCGCCGGCCGCCACAACATGCCGCCAGGTGCGCGATCTCGCGGGTGGCGGCAATTCCCACGGCGGCATCCATCCCGACGCGCTGCACGCGAAGCATCAATTCGGCGGCGATCGCTTCTTCCGATTCGTAAAAGCGGCCCAGCCCGGCAAGATCGAGCCACACGCATCCATCCTCGCCCGGCTCCACCACGGGAGAGACCGACTCCGCGGCGTCCGCGATCGCCTCCGCCGCGGAACGCTCTGCCGCCGCCGAGCGTGGCATTACGGTGAGCTGCGCCGTCAGCGCGCGCGCCTGTGCCAACGTCATTCCGACGCGCACGCCGTGCCGGGCGGCAATCTCGGAGACCGACAGAATCTCGGCGTGCGCCGCGTGACTATCGCTGATAACCAGCGCCACGTCAGCCAGCGAGGAGTCCGAACGGATCAATGCCGCAATAGAAAAATTGCCGACCAGAATACAGGCGATGCGCGACATGACGACTATGCGTTGGAAGCATCAAACCTAAGTGGGGTAGCGGCACCTGCTTGCGACCGGTGCATACCTGCAAATAACGACGCCAGCGGATCGATCGCCCCACACAGAATTGCGCTGCCGCCGGTGCGGCCCAGCTTGTTGTGCACGGTTGCGGCATGGATAACGCACCCGTCGAACACGGCGGGCGATGCTGGGGTGAGCCGGTTGAATGACACCTCCAAGCGGGTGAGTTTGAGGCTTAGCGCGGCAAACGTTCCGCAGATGCGGTGCGGCGCAATTACCACTACCGCCGTACCGCTGCGCTCCGCTTCGCGCGCCAGCCGCAACGCGATGTTCTGCGGGAGCGGCGCGCTCACGCCACTATCAATCACGACCAGTCCGAAACCGCCGGCTTTTAACACCAGCTCGGCGGCCTTGAAGACGGCCGAGAACCGGTAGCGGCGAAAGCGACCCGCCGAATCAAACCCGCGCCCGCGGCGATCGCTCACAGATGCCCACAGGACTCGATCCAGGTTCGCACTGCCGGCGGCGATATCGGCGGGAGCGAAGCTCCGCGACTCTTCTAACCACGCGACAACTTCACCGGCACGGGTTGCGGCGGCTACCAAGCGAGCGCCAATCGTGGTGCGGCCGGAGCCGACCTGCCCGACAATCTCGCTTATGCGGCCGCGCGCCAGACCGCCATCGAGGATCGCGTCGAGCGCTCCGATTCCCGAACTCAAGCGCCGATGCTTCAAGGTCAGTTCGTGACCTCGAACAACCGCAGCGCAGATTTGAGCCGGTTCGATCTGAAAACCATTCGGTCTCAGAAGACTGATAGCGGTCATGGATATATTTTCGCTTTTGTTTCGCTTTTAAGTCCAACCATACTGGAAAAAAGTCCTAAGTATTTGATTTTTAAGACTTTCTTTTGGCCATCGCGCGCTCACCACTGATCGATGTCCTCTACCCTTGGTGGCTTTGTATCCAAGTGCTTTAAAATTCATCCCGGACCGGGATGAATTTCGACGTAATTGTCGTAGGAGTGGGCGGCATGGGCAGCGCCGCCGCGTGGCAGCTTGCCCGCCGTGGACGGCGCGTGCTGGGCATCGAGCGATTCGACATTCCGCATGCGATGGGATCCTCGCATGGTGTTACTCGCATCATCCGGCTGCCCTACTACGAAGATCCGCGCTACGTTCCGCTGCTGCGGCGTGCTTATGAGCTGTGGCACGAAATCGAGACCGCAGCAGGCGAACGCCTACTGGTAACGACCGGCTCGATCGACGCGAGCCCTGAAGACGGAGAGTTGTTCCAGGGCGCGCTGGCCTCCGCGCGCGAGCATCAGCTTGTTCACGAAGTCCTGACCGGCGCGCAGGTCTCCGATCGATTTCCCGCCTATCGGCTGCCTGCCACTCATCGCGCGATTTACCAGCCCGACGGGGGATTTATAACTTCCGAGCGCGCCATCGTGGCGCACGTTCGCGCGGCGCAGTCGGCCGGAGCGGAGATTCATGCGCGCGAGCGCGTGATCGAATGGGCGCCGCACGGGAGTGAAAGCGTATCGGTCATCACCGACCAAGGCCGCTACCGGGCGCAGCATCTGGTCCTGGCGGCGGGCGCGTGGATTGGAGAACTGGCGGCTCCGCTCAAGCAAGTTGCAATCCCGGAGCGGCAAGTGCTGGCGTGGCTGCAACCTCGGCGGCCGGACTGGTTCGAACCGTCCCGTTTCCCGGTCTTCAACCTTGCCGTGGATGAAGGCCGTTACTACGGATTGCCGGTGTTCGAGGTGCCCGGCTTTAAATTCGGCCGCTATCACCATCGCGGCGAAACTTTTTCGACCGCCGACCAACTGCGACGCGAGCCCGACGCGGAAGACGAGCGGCTATTGCGCCAATTCGCCGCGCGCTATTTTCCCGAGGGCACCGGGCCGACCGTGGCGCTGCGTACCTGCATGTTTACCAACACCGTCGACGAACACTTCGTCATCGATCGCCACCCGGCATGTCCGCAAGTAATTCTGGCCTCGCCCTGCTCCGGGCATGGCTACAAGTTCTGTAGCGTGATTGGCGAAATTCTTGCCGAATTGGCCAGCGGCGACGGACGCACCCGCCACCAGATCGAGTTCCTGCGCCTATCACGGCCCGCCTTGAGAACGGGAGCTGAGCGATGAGCGATATCACCGTCTTCGTCGCGCGCCGGATCCTAACCATGGATCCCGGCCGGCCCACTGCCAGCGCGATCGCGGTGCGCGACGGGCGCATCCTGTCGGTGGGAACCATCGAATCGATGCAACCGTGGCTCAGACGCTACTCGCATACCATCGATGAGACCTTGGCGAATCTGGTGCTGCTGCCGGGCTTTATCGATCCGCACACCCATCTGAGCCAATCGGGTGCCTACATGTTCCTGAACTATATCGGTCCGATTCCGTCGCCCGGTCCGGATCGGATCAACCCGGCTCTGCCCACGCGGGAGGCGGTGATGACTCGACTGCACGAGCTTCACGCGGAAATCCGGGCAGCATCTGAACCACTGTTTGCGTGGGGATTCGATCCGGGCATGCAAGGCGGCCATCTCCATCGCGATGAACTGGATTTGATTTCCCGGCAACGCCCGGTCGCGATCCTCTCGTACGCGCCGCATTTCGTTTATGCGAACAGCGCGATGCTTAAGTTGTTGGGCGCGGATGAGTCGCTTCAGATGCACGGGGTTGGCCGCGACGCCGACGGGCGACTCAACGGGCGCTTTATCGAGATGCAGGCTCTCAACTACGCGCTCGCTCCGCTGCGCGGCCATTTCGTGGGGGCGGATAAGCATGAACTGGGTCTGCGGCGTATGGCTCAGGTGGCGCAGCATGCGGGGGTGACCACCACCGCGGACATGCTGTTTGGCGCGCGTAATTTCGAATCGGAGTGGCGCTTGCAGAATTCCGTGGTCAGCGACCCGGACTTTCCACTGCGAATGGTGCTGGTGCCGTACGAAGCCGCGATTCGCAAGCGATTTGAGGAAGATGCCGCCGCTTATGTCGCGGACCTGGACGCACGCGCGACCGACAAGATTCGCTTTCACGGCGTGAAGTTCTTCAGCGACGGTTCGTACCCCGCCATGTCGCTGCGGGTGCGCCCGCCCGGGTACCTGGACGGTGGTAACGGCCTGCGTGGTGATATTCCGTGGGACAATCTTGCCGAGCGCATGCTGCCGTTCTGGAAGGCAGGCGTGCAGATTCACGCCCATGCAAATGGCGACGAGGCGATCGATGCGGTGCTCGACGCGCTCGCCAAGCTGCAATCGATTCATCCGCGTTTCGACCATCGGCTGACGATCGAGCACTATTGCATAAGCACCCCGGACCAGGCGCGACGGCTCAAGGCGCTGGGTGGACTTGCGAGCGTGAACTGCTATTTTGTCCACTTCCGTAGCCAGATTCACAGCGAGCAGGCGTTCGGGCCGGATCGCGCCGAAGCGACGGCGCGGCTCGGTTCGCTGGAGCGCGAGGGCGTCACCTTCGCACTGCATTCCGACTTTTCGCTGGTGGTCGCCCCGCTCGATCCGCTGTTGTCGGTGTGGATCGCGGTAAACCGCATCGCGGCCGACGGCGCAACCGTGCAGGCGCCGGGGGAACGCATCGGAGTCGAGCGCGCGCTGCGCGCGATCACGATCGATGCGGCCTACGTGCTGGGAATGGAGCGCGAAATCGGAAGTCTCGAGGTCGGGAAGTTCGCCGACTTCTCGGTGCTGTCAGATGACCCGACCGCGGTCGATCCAGCAGCTATCCGCGATCTGCGGGTGTGGGGCACCGTGCTGGGTGGCCGCCTGCAGCCTGGCGTTTAAGGCTTCGGTTCGAAACTCCGGCAATGCTCCAGGAGCGGCCGGGGCTCTTCGCGCGCTCAGAGAATTCGTTTCGCTTCCTCGAAATCGACCAGTCCCAGGCGACCGCCATAGGTCGACGGATGGTATGAATGGTAACCGAGCAGATGTTGGACCCGATCGGGCAGGCGGCGCGCGACTTCGATTGGGACCGCCAGGTAGTGGCACTCTTCCGGGCGTAGCCATCCGAGTACCCAGCTCACGTGCATCCCGCAGCGCCAGCGATCGGTGGCGCGATTTTCTCCCGCCGCATGAATTACGTTGCCGCTGTAGAAGAGCACTGAACCCGCCGGCATGACGGCCTGGGTGATTTCATGCGCGGCCGGCGCGCGCGCCGAATCGCTCCATCGGTGGCTGCCCGGCGCAACCTGCGTCGCACCGCTTTCGACGTCGAAGTCGCTCAAGGCGAACATGCAGCTCACGGTGACTTCCAACGGGGGCCACGGAAAGTGCGGCCAGTTGGCGGAGTCACGATGAAGCAGCTGGGCGGGTTCGCCGGGGCCAATAACCATCATCTGGCTGGTGTTGAGCCAGTAGCTCCCGCAGTTGGGAAGCAGAAAGTGGTCCGCGTATTCTTTCAGCCGCGCATCAAGCAGGAGTTCGACGAAGGTCGGTGATTTCGCCGCAAGGCCGCAGAAGCGCTTGGTACGAAAACCATGAAACCGCTGCCAACCCTTGCCGCCTTCCTTGCTGCCGGGCGCGCTGCCATCGACAAAGGGCTGCAATTCCGATTGCAAACGGGCAAGCACAACGGGGGAAAGAAAATCGCGCACGATAACGCCGCCATCGGCCTCGATGATCGGGAAAATTTGCGACAGGGGCGTTTCCTGCCCCACGGTCACCAGCGCCGGGGCGCTTCCGTCAGGGGTGACGGACACACCATCATTCAGATGACGAATTGACTCGTGCAGGTACGCGTTCTCCGACATTGCCTTGACCTCGCGATCGCGGCTCAGTCTAGTACAGCCGCCGGCCGCTGTCTTGAACCGGGCTGTGGGCAGCGGCACGTGCCGACCCCCTGGTCGGCCGATGCTCGGGAGGCAGACCGGCTGCACGCATTCGGCGCGGCATAGAAACCGCGTTCGGCGGCCTACCACCCAACCCGCCGCGGCGAACCAACCTGGCCCCTCCTCCGGAGAGGGAGAGTTCCCGGCCAGCTACACGTCCTTGAAGGTCGCCTTCTTCTGCTTCGACTCAATCGCGGCCTGGGCTGCGGCTAGGCGCGCGATCGGAATTCGATAGGGCGAGCACGACACGTAGTCGAGTCCGAGACGATGGCAGGTTTTTACGCTGGCCGGATCGCCGCCGTGCTCTCCGCAGATTCCGATCTTGAGCTTCTTGTTGGCCTTGCGACCGCGTTCGATCGCCATCTTCATGAGATCCCCCACTCCGCTTGCATCGAGTTCCTGGAATGGATCCTTTTTGTAGATGCCGCGGGTGACGTAATCGCCGAGGAACTTCACTGAATCGTCGCGCGAAAGGCCGTAGGTCATCTGGGTCAGGTCGTTGGTTCCGAACGAGAAGAATTCTGCCGACTTTGCGATGTCTCCGGCCAGCACGCACGCGCGCGGAACTTCGACCATGGTCCCTATAGTGAAGGCGACCTTGGTCCCGGTCGCGGCGAAGACGTCCTTGGCCACGGCATGAATGTCCTGGGCCAGCAGGTCGAATTCCTTCTGGTCGCCGATCAGGGGAAGCATGATCTCCGGCAGTGCCCTGACGCCCTGTTTGTGCAACGCGCAGGCCGCTTCCAGGATTGCGCGCGCCTGCGCCCGGTAAATTTCCGGATAGCTGATTCCCAGGCGCGACCCCCGATGACCCAACATCGGGTTGAATTCGAACAGGCTATCGCGCACCTGCTTCAGATGAGCTGCGGAAACGTTGATTTTAGCCGCGAGGTCGGCGATCTCCGCGTCTTCCTTGGGGAGAAACTCGTGCAACGGCGGATCCAGGAGGCGAATGGTAACCGGCAGCCCCTTCATCTCGCGCAAGATTCCTTCAAAATCCTTCCGTTGCATGGGCAGGATTTTCCTCAGCGCCGCGATGCGCTGGTCGGTGTTCTCGGCCATGATCATCTGGCGGACTGCCTCGATGCGCTCGGGGTCGAAGAACATGTGCTCGGTGCGGCAGAGTCCGATTCCTTCGGCGCCGAACTCGCGCGCAATCTTGGCATCGCCGGGGGTGTCGGCGTTGGCCCACACCCCAAGGCCGCGTTCCTGGTCGGCCCACGACATGAATTTCTTGAGAAACGATGGCATCTCGGGCTTCACCGTGGGCACGCGTCCGAAAATGACTTCCCCGGCCGAACCATCGAGAGTGATGTACTCTCCGCGGTGGACGACGCGACCGTTGGCGGACAGCGTGCCCGCAGCATAGTTGATTTCCAGGGCGGTCGAGCCGGCAACACAACATTTGCCCATCCCGCGCGCCACCACCGCCGCGTGACTGGTCATTCCGCCACGCGCGGTGAGAATGCCTTCGGCGACCTGCATGCCATGAATGTCTTCCGGCGAGGTCTCGATCCGCACCAGAATAACCGGCCGTCCCGCGGCGCTAACCGCGACAGCTTCATCGGCGGAGAACGCGACTTCGCCGAACACGGCTCCCGGTGAAGCCGGCAGGCCGCGCGCGATCACTTCTTTTTTGCTGCTCGGGTCGAGCCGTGGATGCAGAAATTGCTCGAGCGTCTCGGGCTCGACCCGGGTGAGCGCGGTCGCGCGATTGATCAGCTTCTCCTCTGCCATCTCCACCGCGATTCGCACGGCCGCTTCCGCGGTGCGCTTGCCGGTACGGGTCTGCAGCATGAACAGCCGCCCGCGCTCGATGGTGAACTCCATGTCCTGGCAATCGCGGAAATGGTGTTCCAGCCGCTTGGAGATGTTGAGCAGCTCCTTGTAGACCGCGGGGAAGAGTTCTTCGAGCGTCGCGAATTTCGCAGCCCGGTCTGGTTCGCTGACGTTGTTACGCGCGGCCCATTTGCGGCCTGCGGCCAGACTGATTTGCAGCGGGGTCCGAATTCCGGCCACGACATCCTCGCCCTGGGCGTTGGGCAGGAACTCGCCGTAGATCCCCTTCTCGCCGGTGCCGGGGTCGCGGGTGAAGGCGACTCCGGTCGCGCAATCACTGCCTAGGTTCCCAAACACCATCGATTGCACGGTGACGGCGGTGCCCCAGTCGCCCGGAATGTTGTTTATGCGCCGGTAGGTAATCGCCCGGTCGTTGTTCCAGGAGCCGAACACCGCGCCGATCGCTTCCCAGAGCTGCTCGTCGGGATCCTGGGGAAGATCGCGGCCAACCCGCCGCTGGATCAGCGCGCGAAACTCATTCACCAGCTCCTTCAGATCATCCACTTTGAGGTCAACGTCTTCGGACACCGCGCGTGCCGCTTTCTTGTGGTCGATTAGCTCTTCGAAGGGATCGGGGTCGTTCTTGTTCTCGGGCTTGAGCTTCAACACCACGTCGCCATACATCTGGCAGAAGCGTCGATACGAATCCCAGGCAAAGCGGGGATTGCCCGACACCGTCTCGAGACCTTTTACGGTTTCATCGTTAAGGCCGAGGTTTAAGACCGTGTCCATCATCCCCGGCATCGAGACCCGCGCTCCCGAACGCACCGAAACCAGCAGCGGTTTGGTGGCATCGCCGAAGCTGCGGCCCAGTGCCTTTTCCATCCGCGCAACGCTTTTCTTGACGCCTGCGGCAAGGCCTTTCGGATAGCTATCCTTGTGGTCGTAGTAATAGTTGCAAACCCGGGTCGAGATGGTGAATCCGGGCGGGACCGGCAGCTTGAGCGATGCCATCTCGGCGAGGTTCGCCCCCTTGCCGCCGAGCAGCTCGCGCATTGCCGCGCGGCCTTCCGCGACACCGGAGCCAAAAAAATAAACTTCAGGATGAACACGCGCCATTTCGAGTCTCAGTCTCCAGTTCCGCACCGTGCGGGTTGATTTCTACAGTTCAAGTCTAGTTCCTTTCGCCGACCTCATGCTGCGACCCAGCCGACCTTGCCGTTCAACACCTCCACCAGGCCAGCGATCGGATAACGCTCCTGCCGGGTGGTGTCGCGATCCCGCAACGTGACGGTGTCGTCTTCCATTGTCTGATGGTCGATGGTCACCCCGAACGGAGTGCCGATTTCGTCCTGCCGGCGATAGCGGCGTCCGATCGATCCCGCCTGATCGTAGGCAGTACTGAAGTGCCGTGCGAGCATCTCGCGCACCGCCAGCGCCTTCTCCGGCTGGCCCCCCTTACGCAGCAGCGGATAAGTCGCCACCTTGATCGGCGCCAGGCGCGGGTTAAAACGCATCACGATCCGCTCTTCATTCTCGACCACATCTTCGTCGTACGCGTCGAGCATGAATGCGAGCATCGCGCGGTCCACCCCCAGCGCCGGTTCGATTACCCACGGGCGATAGCGCCGCTTAGCGTCTTCATCGAAGTAACTCAGGTCCCTGCCGCTGGCTTTGGCGTGCTGATCGAGATCGAAACTGCCGCGCTTGGCGATGCCTTCCAACTCACCCCAGCCGAACGGATACAGATATTCGAGATCGGTGGTGCCGCTGGAATAGTGTGACAGCTCATCGGTCGCGTGCTCACGCCGACGCAGGTGCTCAGCCCGCAGGCCATATTTGACATGCCAGTTGACCCGGAAGTCGACCCAGTAGCGGTACCACTTCTCTTCCTCCGCCGTTTCGGGCTTGATGAAGAATTCCATTTCCATCTGCTCGAACTCGCGGGTGCGAAAGATAAAGTTCTCGGTGGTGATTTCGTTGCGGAACGATTTACCGATTTGAGCGACTCCAAACGGAAGCTTCACGCGCTGCGTGTCGACGAGGTTCTGGAAGTTCGTAAAAATTCCCTGCGCGGTCTCGGGACGGAGGAAAACGGTGCTGGCCGTGTCCTCGACCGGACCCATGAATGTCTTGAACATCAGGTTGAACCGGCGGGCCGGGGTAAGTTCGCCCCCGCATTCGGGACATTGACGCCCTTGCACCTTGTCGGCGCGAAAGCGCAGCTTACAGTTCTTGCAGTCGACCAGCGGGTCGGTGAAGTTCTCGAGGTGCCCGGATGCCTCCCAGGTGCGCGGATGCTGGAAAATCGCCGAATCGAGTCCCAGCACGTCGCTGCGGTATTGAACCATCTCGCGCCACCAGGCTTCTTTCACGTTGCGTTTCAACTCGCTGCCGAGCGGACCGTAGTCGTAGGTCGAGCCGAGGCCCCCGTAAATCTCGCTGGTCGGAAAGACGATTCCTCTGCGCTTGCATAGGTTGACCAGCTTTTCCATCGTGACCGCGTTCTTGCGCGCGGCCGTTGCTTGTTCGTCGGACAAAATTCCTTCCTGACACTTTCCGCCGGCGGACGGGTTATTCGCCGAGCTGAACGATCTCTGCCGAGCGCACCACTCCGTCCGCGACTTCCAGGATTGCGACCGTCCCAGGGATGTTGGTCAAATTTCGCGGCAAGGTGGCGCTCCCCGGGTTTACCACCAGAGTCGAGCCGAAGCGCACCACTCCCTCGATATGGCTGTGACCCTGTACGACGACGTCGACGAGGCCGCCGAAATGCCGCCGCATTGCGCGTTCGAAGACTTCCTGCGAGGTCTCGTCGGGCGTCGGAATCGCGTGCACCAGCCCGATGCGCACGCCTTCCAGCTCAAGCAGGTGCGCCTCGCGTACCCGGTCGTCCGCTTCAAGCCGGTGCTGATGGCCATCGAGGCCTTCGTCGCCGTTGCCGAGCGCGGCGATCACCGGCGCGATTTGGGCCAATTCGTCCAGCACCCGGTTCACGTACACATCGCCGGCATGCATCACGAGGTCGATCCCACGAAACACCTCGAAGACGCGGGCGGGAAGATGCTCGCACGCTTCGGGAATGTGAGTATCCGAAATCAGACCGATGCGCATTGTGATACGCTGCGGGGCAGAACAGCCCCAGAGCGCGAGGAAACAAGGTTATCATGGCGCCAACGCGCGGAGCAATTTTTGCCCTCAACGCTTGAATCAAAGCTCCGGCCTCATGATAAAAGCCATTGCAGCGGAGGAACCATGCCAACCCTGAGGATCAGATCGGCCGCCATCGCGCTGGTCGCCCTGATGATGCTGGGAGGATGCAGCCACAAGCTGGTCGCGACCGAAGGGCAGAGCCAGGTATCGATTTATCCCGACGAGGACACCTACAAGAAGCTTTCGCAGATGAAGGCCCAAGGTGGCGTCGCCGGTATGCTGAGCGGGATGGGGGAAAATCTTGCGGCCGGCAAACTGGACAACCAGACTCCGGTGAAGATTATTTCCAGCGATGACCTGGGTTCGAACATCGAGGTGTCGGACGGTCCGTCGAAGGGGATGAAGGGGTTCGTTCCGAAAGCGAACGTGGACTGAGCGGTGCAGTTGCGGTCGACGATGACCCGGAGGAGAAGGGAAAGCCCTTCGCGCTCACTGTAACCACCATCATACCTGCGCGCATAAGCCATCGCGCGGCCGGCGCTACGCCGACCTGATGAACCCGTCCCAGCCTCTCGAAGGGCCGGGCGTGAAAGGCAATTCGGGGCTATGAGGCTTTGCTGTACTGTCTTGGCGCCGACCCGATAACCCCGGCGGATTCCAGCTCCGCAATATCGGCATCGCTGATGCCAAGCAGCCGGCGAAACACCTCACCGTTGTGTTCGCCTAACAATGGCGCGGGACGGTCGGCTTGCAGCGGGGTTTTGGAGAAGCGCGCGACCGCACCCGGATAGAGATGGGTTCCGACCACCGCGCGATCCACCGCCACGAAAAACTCGCGGGCTGCGGTTTGTACATCACCAAGCACCGCGGCCGCTGAATTCACCGGCGCCGCGTATACACCGGCGCTTTGCAAGCGAGCGAGCGCCTCTTCTGCAGCAACGTTTGCGAGCGCGCTAGCCAGTTCCGCATCCAACGCGTCTTCATTTGCCTTGCGCTGCGCTGGATCAGAAAACCGCGGGTCGTCTGCAAGACGCTCTACGCCGAGTGCCACCGTAACCTTTCGCCATTGCGCATCGTCGGCGGCCGCGACCGCGATCCACCCGCTGTCGGCGGCACAACGATAGATTCCGTGCGGCGCGTAGTCGCGATGGCGATTGCCCTGCGCTCGCGGAATCTCTTGGGTCAGCTGGTACTCGATGATGGGAGCTGCGAGCAACGGGATCGCGCCCTCGACTTGCGCGAGCTCTATCCATTGTCCCGTGCCAGTGCGTTCACGTTGGTTCAGCGCCGCCAGCACCCCGAAAGTTCCGGTGAGGCCACTTACTGGGTCGCCGAGTGCGTTCGAGAGTGTGTAGGGCTGTTCCGCGTCGTGGTAGCGCGTGAGTCCAGTCACCCCCGCCATCGCCTCAACCGTGTTCCCGTACCCGCGCGATTCCGTTTCCGGCCCGCCGTACCCGAAGGACGGCATCGAGATCATGATGAGGCGGGGATTAATTGGCTGCAGCACTTCCCAGTCGAGTCCGAAGCGTTTCATGACTCCCGGGCTGTAGTTCTCGATCAGGATGTCCGCGGTTTTCACCAGGCGCTTTACCAGCTCGATGCCGCGAGGATTGTTCAAGTCGAGTGTGACCCCGAGCTTGCCGCGGTTCACAGTGTTGAAGGTCGGGGAACGTTCGATCGGTTGCATCTCGGGCGGAGCCATCGAAAGCGACCCGCGCCACCAATCGAAGAATTGCGTGTCTTCGACTTTGATGACCTCGGCGCCCATCTCGGCAAGCATCGCTCCGAGCAGCGGCCCGGCCCATCCCATCGACAGGTCGAGGACCCGAATCTTTCTATCAACTATGGTGCTCATGACGCTCTCGCCCGATCCGGCGTCTGCTCCACCGCTCCGTAATCAAACCCCAGGCGCGAGTGGAGAATTTCACGATTGTGCTCGCCCAGGCGCGGCGCCGGCCGCGAGGCTTCCGGCGGATGCGACGAAAAGCGCAGGGAGGCGCCAGGGATGCGAATGCTCCCGAGCTCGGGATCCTGAATCGTCTCGAAAAATCCGCGCGCCCGAGTCTGCTCCCATTCCAATACTTCCGCCACGCTCGGAATCGGGACGAGAGGAATCGCGCGGCGCTGGCCTTCGCGGTACAGCCACGCGCGCTCGTGCCGGAGGAAGAACTCTTCGACCATCCGCAGCAGCTCGTCGTTATTCACCATCCGCTGTCGCGCGCTGGCAAAGCGCGCGTCGCTGGCCAGCGCCGGCTCGCCCATCAATTGAAAGAGCGCCTGAAACTGTTTGTCGGTCACGCATTGCAGGCCCGCATAGCCGTCGCGGCATCTGAGCGTCACGATCAGGAACGGACCGACCGCAAAGCGCTTGCCCGCCCGCTCACGTGCGACACCGACGTACTGGAAGGTGACCGCCTCGTAGATCATGGTCGCCACAGTGGCTTCCAGCAGCGAGATGTCGACGTGCTGGCCCGCCTGATTCGAGAGCTTGCGCGCGACCACTGCCTGCAGCGCGGCGATGGCGCCGTAAAGGCCGCCTACATACTGCGCGAGCGACCCGGGCGGGGTCAGCGGCTCGCGATCCTTCTCACCGACCGGGTAGGTCCATCCACCCCTGGCAAACAGGGTGAGATCGTTGAGGATGGAATCGCGGTCCGGACCATCCTGTCCGAAATTCGAAATGGAAATGATCGAAAGCCGGGGAAATTTCGCGAGCAGTTCCTCCGCCGGCAGACCGAGTCTTGCCAGCGTGCCAGGCGCGAAGTTCTCGACCATTAAATCGGCGTCACCCAGCAGCTTGAGGAGCGCGTCGCGGCCGGCCCGATCTTTAAGGTTTAGGGTGATGCCGAGTTTGTTGGTGTTGAGAAAGGCAAACAGCCCGCCGCGATCGTGCGCAACATTTCCGTTGGATGGAAACGGTCCCAGTCTGCGCCCGCCCTCGCCACCGGGCGGTTCCACTTTGATTACTTCCGCGCCGTAGTCGGCGAGCAGTTTGGTCGCATACGGACCCGCAATGAAGTGCGTAAGATCGACGACCCGGATATCGCTCAGCGCGCGATAGCGCATAACCCCATCCCCGGGGGCATTCGACCGCAGCGGCCGTCACGATGTCAAACGCGTCGCCGCGCGTGAGCGGAAAAGCGGTGCTTGGCATCGCCAGGCGCAAAACCAATTTTTACTCCTCGTACCTGACCCCGTACCGCTCTGGGTTCTTTCCCGCAAACAGCCAGGAATGCCGCTTAGCGTTGTCCGGTTGGTTGCGATCGTGATGATCGTTGCCGGTGGTGTTTGCGGGGCGAGCCCTTCTGCACGTCTCCGGCACCGCCTTCCTCGTGTATGATGCGCTTTCAGATGAGGCTTAGTCATATAGCCGCACTGGCGGCAGCGAGCTGGTACCTGCTGGTTCCGATGTTCGACCCCAGGTCGGGAAAAGTGGTTCCGCTGGCCATGTCCGAATGGAACGAAGAAGGAATTTTCGACAGCGAGAAAGATTGTCTGAACGCCAAGCGCAACCTGGTCGAGGAATACCGCAGAACCGGCGGCGCTCCGCGCATTCAGAACATCGTGAGTGCGCAAGCGGGCTGCGTTGCGAGCGACGACCCCCGCCTGCAGGGTAAGGTTCCGTTCAGCCTGGGACCGCCTCCACCTCCACCTAAATAGGAAAAGCGGCGAATCAGCGAGATTGGGTGGTTTCAAAGCGCCGGGGTCCACCGTCCGCCCACAAATCTCGGAAACCTGGACAGTTCGGCGCCGTTGTGGGTCGGCGAGCGCCCGTCGTAGTCTGGGCTGCTTACCGAGGAGGATTCTTTATGGCAATGCAAAGTGTCTCCGAGCTCGAGGCCAGTTCGGAAGTCCAGGACCTGCGTACTCGTGTTTCCGGTTTTCTCGAAGAATTCATCTATCCAAACGAACCGGTCCTGCTCCGCCACGACTCGGAAGCGGGCCGCACGATGCGTTCGATTCAAACCAAGGCCAAAGAACGTAGCCTGTGGGCGCTTGGGCTTCCCAAGGAAATCGGCGGGGGCGGATTGGGCTTCATGCCCTACGTATTCGTTAACGAACTGGTCGGACGCAGCGAATTCGCGATGGCGGGCCTCGGAACGCATTCCGCGCAGGATGCAACCATGCTCTACCTGTACGGGACCGCCGAGCAGAAAAAGCGTTGGATGCTCCCGCTGGTCAATGGCGACATCTATCCGTGTTTCTCGATGACAGAGCCGGAAGTCTCGGGTGCCGATCCCACGGGATTGCGCACCCGCGCGGTTCAAGACGGAGACGAGTGGATCATCAACGGGCACAAGTGGTTTTCGAGTGGCGCCAACCGGGCCGCCTACACCACCGTGATGCTGGTGACCGATCCGGATGCGCCGACCTACGAGCGCTTCAGCATGATCATCGTGCCCACCGATACCCCCGGCTTCGAAATTGTCCGGGTGGTCCCGGTGATGGGCGAAACCGAAGGCGGGCATTGTGAGCTTAAGTTCAATAATGTGCGCGTGCCGCTCACCAACCTGCTCGGACCGCGCGGGCAGGCATTCAAAATCGCGCAACGGCGGCTCGGACCGGGGCGCATCTATCATTGCATGCGCTGGCTCGGGCAGGCGCAGCGCGCCTTCGAGCTGATGGTAAATCGCGCGATCAATCGCCAGGCATTCGGCGGACCGCTGGCCGACAAGCAGACGATCCAGAATTGGATCGCGGACTCTGCGGCGGAGATCCAGGCGGCCCGGCTGCTTACGCTCGACGCCGCCGCCAAGATCGATTCCGGTGACGAGGCGCGCGTTGAGATCGCGCTCATCAAATTCTTCGGGGCCAAGGTGCTGCACGACGTGATCGACCGCGCGATCCAGGTGCACGGCGCGATGGGCGTCTCGGAAGACACTCCACTGGCGCGGATGTACCGTCACGCACGTTTCGCGCGAATCTATGACGGACCCGACGAAGTGCATCGGATGACAGTCGCCCGTCGAATCACCAACGAGTACAAGAAAGGCCGCAAATGGGACTTCGGCCGTGGGGTGAGGGACGGGGCCGGATTTAGATAGGACGCACGACCTCCGCAGACGGTGCCGATTTCCCTGACTTAGATCTGGTAGTAGGCGCCGCCTGCGGATTAGCCGTAACGGTCTTACAATTGCCGGATTTTTCCGGCTGGCGACCAGTTTCGACCCTCGGCGCCTAGGCAAAGACTCCATTTTTGATCGTGCCGATCTCGGCGAAGGCGCTGGTCGTCGGCGATGGCTCGGAGATGAAGCTAAAGCCCAGGTCGTTACTAGCCGACCAGGTCATGGTTGCCTGGTTCATGAGCAGCTCCCCGGACGAGCCCTCTGGACTGGAGACAGGCACGCGGTCGGTCACCGGTCCGCTCCAAGCGACATCGAAGCTGCAGCTTGCGCCTGCGGACACCGGCGACTGGAATCGAAACAACGCATTCGGAATGTTGAAATAGTCCTGCAATACCAAGCCGCTCATACTCATGCGCGCCTCTCCGGAACTGAGGTCGACAGAAGGTTTGGCCGGCAGCGGAACCGTCCAGAAGAGTCCTCGCGGATAGGGGTGAATTCCGGGGTCGAAGTCGTGAACCTGGGTAGTGAAATTTACGAAGTCATACTGACCTCGATAGAGGTCAAGTCAGACCAAGGCAAAGGCACCACTGTGGACCGCCCCGTCGAAACCGACATATGAACCGCTCATGAAGCGCATGTCGGTATCAAAGAGAAGCCGCTCAGTAGATCCATCGGCGTATGTCGCGGTCCCGGTCCCCTGAACGTCGGCCACGCCCACTTGGCCCTTGAAGTCACCTATCGAAGAGGGATCGATTCCAGGACCGAAGTTAGTGAAATGGAATCCCAGTCCGTTAAGCACAGTGAGGTTGCTCGTCGGCTTGGGCGGCGAATTTGATGGTCTTCGTGCGGCCAGGACCGAACCGGGAACCAGGCCGACGGCTGCGGTAGCGGCAATTGAACTCATGAACGCCCTTCGAGACAGAGCGTGTCGTGCGTGGCGGGTCACGAACTCCGCGCGGGTTGGGATGTTCCTTGGTATGTTCCAATGTTCCGAGTTGATGGATCGCATGGCCTGCCTCCCCAAAGGCTTCTACGTAAGTTGTCACTGGATTAGTCTTCTTTTCTAGTAAGATCAATAGTTCTAATGATCATTATTCATCTTGCTAATCTTATTGAGGATTTTTTGGACTGTTCAGTCCTTTTTATTAATGCAATGCGACTAAATTTATGGACTGCCCAGTCCTTTTTGTCGTGATATCTATAGTGGATTTATGGACTAATGAGTCCTTTTTTGGCAGTCTTTACTCGTCTATAAGAATGCACTCAACGCGCAAGCAATTCGTTTATGGGATCCCTACCGATGAAGGCGCTCAACCAGCAAACAATGAGCCCTGCACTGTCGCAGCGCTCGCACCGGTGATGCAGTTTGACGGTTCTCGCCGCGGGGTTGTTCTCACCGCGTCGGCGAAGCATCTGCGCTGATCCGTCGATGGGTTGGGGCCTCAAGGGGAGCGCCGGCCACTATCTTGGCCGATGCGCCGCTGTTCTCGGCCTTACTCTGTTTCCAGCAGGTTGTTTGTTTCGGGCGTTGGCCCAGAGACGTTCAAGAAGTTCGTGAGCTTCCTCTGGGAGCGGGTGCGGGTGCTCCGGCTGATGGCGCGGGTGACGGCTCAGGAAGCGACGCAGGCTTAAGATTCTTGAGCCTCGGATCGTCACTGGGGAAGCAACCGACCTCGCGATTAATCCGGTTTTGAATTTCCTTGAGAGAGTCTTCGCACCCCTCGAAGGTAGGGAACACCTTCAATTGCTCCCAGGTCGAGATTGACGAGCTGGAGTCCCCTTGGGGAAAGAAAGAGTTTGGGGCAGGCGAAAGAGCGTACCAGGCAAACGGCGGGTCGGCGGCCGGCCAGCAACCCGTCATGGTTACCAGCAAAACGGCGAGCGTCGAGCGGACAAACATGTCGCGCTTATTTATGTGGCGATCGGCTTGCACGTCGGTCAGTCGGATGAGCTCCTATGTTCCGACCAGAGGCTTGTGCGTGAAGAACCACAAATTTTTCAGCCGTGGGTCGTTGCTCCGAATGCACTGGACGGGGCGCTGAACCTTGGTCTGCACTTTCGGCAGTGCGCTTTCGCAGGCGTCGATGTTGGGAAACCGTCCTACCATGACCCATTCCGAGACCGGCGAGCTGAGGCTGCCATTCGGAAATGCAGGGGTTGGGCTCGGCGAGAGCGCATAAACCACGGGCATGGTGGAGGTGCAAGCAGGCACACCCACCAATAACGCGAGCAGCGCCGATACACCTAACGTATGCCCTAGTGCCACGACGCCGGGATTCCGCATTCCTCCACTCGCTGGAGTACGGCTCGTGCAAGAGCATTGCAGCAGTCTCTATTCCCGAAGTAGTGTCCGCTTTGGTCCCCACACTCGGTTTGAATTGTCGCGTATCGTCTGTGGTGGTTACAGCTCCGGTCGCAACCGAGGTCGTGAATGTCCCCGGCGCGAATCGCAGCAATCACGCCTTCTTTGAACCCCCAAAAGCTCGCGCCCACGTTGGCCATTAGTTCAACCTAGGCGGATACGGTGGCCAAAGCCAATCCGCCGCAACAGTTGGGTGGCTGAATTTGCATGCTGCCCATTTGGCCTGGCCCACTCCTGAACACGCCCCTTTGGGGTGACGGCGTTAGCAAGCAGCTGAAAATGACAGCCCAAGCTAGCCGCGAAGCGGGCAGAACGGACGATTACCGAAATGAACTTTATTCGCCAGCGCGGGCGGTCACCGCTCCACCGAACGGCGCAAGCTGGGAATTTCCTTACAGAGCGTTGCCGCCCCGTTCGCCTGTCCGGATGCGGACCACGTCTTCCACCTGCATGACGAAGATCTTTCCGTCACCGATCCTGCCAGTCCGCGCGGCGCGCTCAATGGTTTCGACCACCTGGCCGGCCAATTCGTCGGCCACGATAATTTCGAGTTTCACCTTCGGCAGAAAATCGACCACGTACTCGGCACCCCGATAAAGCTCCGTATGGCCCTTCTGACGCCCGAATCCCTTAACTTCGCTAACCGTAAGGCCTTGCACACCAATGCTCGAGAGCGCTTCTTTGACCTCATCGAGTTTGAACGGTTTGATGATTGCCACGACGTTTCTCATAGCGTCCTCTTCGACTCGTCACGCAGGTGGAAAGAGCGCTCCACGCAACGCAATCCGCTCGACCTGCCTAACCTTGTCCCCAGTGCGGCCCGCTGCGCAAGTCCCCCTGTTGATGACCGCCATCTGCGCGACTTCTAGCATGGTTGGGTCTCCGGTTTACGCAAGCCAAGTGCCAGTGTTTGAGTCTCGGACAGCCCCTAGCAGCCAGTTGGTTCACAATTGTCTTGCCCGCATCGCGGGCGAACGACCAAGGAACAGGCACCGCACAATCACTAATCGTTCTGCTGCATCGCGCCCTCTTCGCGCTTGCGCTCGCCAAATCTGGGCTCCGCGCCCCTCAGCAGGCGTTGAATGTTTTCCGCATGGCGCACAAGTACTAGCGCGCTGATCGTAAGCGCCAGCACCAGGTAGGGCCGCGGTCCTCCGACTGCCGCCACCGCGATGGGGATAACCAGCGCCGCGACAATCGAAGCCAGTGACATAATCCGAAAGCTCGCTAGCACGACTGCAAAGGCGGCGATTGCAAATAGCAATGCGAAGGGCGAGAGCATCGCCCATACTCCAAGCGCGCCCGACACACCTTTGCCCCCACGTAAACGCAGGAAGAGCGAAAAGATCGATCCCACAAAAGCGGCCAGCGCGATCCACGCAAGTTCGGGCGGCAAAAACCCAAGCGCGCGGGCTGCGGCCACGGGCACCGCACTTTTGAGAACGTCGCCGGCGAAAGTCAAGACGGCGGCACTGGAACCTCCCGCGCGTGCGACATTCGTCATCCCGATATTTCCCGAACCAACCGTGCGCGGATCGAAACCCCGCAGACGTCCTACGACGACTCCGAATGGAATTGATCCGATAAGATACGCGGCAATCATCATGAGTGCGAAGCTGAGCAATTTGTAGATCCTCGGAAGAAAGTGGTCGGGGTGACTGGATTTGAACCAGCGACTCCTGCGTCCCGAACGCAGTGCTCTAGCCAGGCTGAGCTACACCCCGATCAGGTTGAGCGTGGTCGGTAAAGCGCAGACGATTTTTATAGCATCCACGGAGAGCCCAGGCGAGCAAACCCGCGCTACTCCTGAAACCTCAGGTCAGCTACGCCCGGACCCGGCTCTTCGAGGCTGCGCGGGAAGCGCTTTCCCTTCAGGTATCGGTCGAAAAACGCGATGCTGTACTCAATGGTCAGCGGGTGCTTAGCTGTCGCCCGGTTGTCTACCCAGGCCAAATGCCCTGCCCCATCGATTACCACCAGGTATTTCGGCGCGGGCGTCTGCTCGTACGCGCCCTCACGTCGCTCCAACGACGATGTGATTGCAGTATCGCGAGAGCCACCTAGATACATGACCGGCGCATCGATCTCGCTAAGCGTATGCTGAACCGCGAAAGGCGCAGCATATGGCGAGAGCGCGAGGACCGCCTTGATTCGCGGATCTTTCCAGTGCGGCCATCCGCCAGCCAGCTCCAGGACGGTGTACCCGCCGAGCGAATGACCGACCAGTCCGACATGCTGCCAATCGAAGGGCGGCGCGCGAAAACGCGCGTCTTCCTGTAGTGCGTTGAGCAGGGTTTTCAGATCCTGCGCCCGGTCCGCGTAGGTCTCGTCACTCCAATCTTCCGGGTTCCTGAAGGGAATCTCGGGGCGCGGCAACCACGACTGGAGCTTTCCGCAGTCGGCATCACGATGCTTGGGCGCGAATACCGCGTAGCCCTCCTCGGCCAACGCCTGCATCAGGTAGGACGATTGGGTATTACAGCCGCGGTAGCGATGCGAGAAGAGAATTATCGGCCAGGGCCCCGCGGTTTGGCTGTCAGGAATCCAGGCGTCCACTGCGAGCCCCGCGATTTGAAGTTTTTGCGCAACCGGGAGAGCCTGCCCCGCACCTTCGGCGCAGTGCGCCGGCGCGATCGCTGCGCAGCACGCGACCAAGAGCGTCAACCGGACCAGCTGGAACCAGCGCACCATCAAGGTTTTCTCCGCGAATACTTGCCTCGCAGCATCGGTCTGCGCGGGCCCCATTCGATCCCGGATAGATTGGTTAACCGAGAGTGATTACCACCGAGACGCGCGAGGCCCCTCTCAGAGGAAGGTCGCCGGCCGCGCAGATCCCTATGCTTTGACCGGAGCGTGTGCAATCAGGTCACGCATCTCTTTGACCACTTTGCGATAGTCGCTCTGGCCGAAGATTCCCGAGCCCGATACGAACACGTTGGCACCCGCGGCTTTCACCTCGGCGATATTGTCGAGTTTCACACCGCCATCGATTTCAATATCGACCTTGAGCGCGAGCCGATCTAACTCGCGGCGCACCACACGCAATTTTTCCAGCGCCTCCGGAATAAATTCCTGTCCTCCGAAACCGGGATGCACGCTCATGATGAGAATCATGTCGAGGTGCGCAGCAAAGGGCAGCACGCGCTGCACGTCGGTCTCCGGATTTATTCCGACCGAAGCGCGGGCGCCCAGATCGTGGAGCCGCTTCGCCATCGCCGCAATGTCCTTGCAGACTTCCGCATGCACCGAGACTGAATTCGCGCCCGCTTTCACGAAAACCTCCACATACCGCTCCGGGTTTTCGATCATCAGATGCGCATCCAGCGGTAGTCTGGTTACCTTGCGCAACGATTCCAGAACCGGAACTCCGATCGACAGGTTGGGCACGAAGTGCCCGTCCATGACGTCGAAGTGGATCATGTCGGCGCCCGCGCGCTCGACCTCGGCGACCTCGTCTCCCAGGCGCGCAAAGTCGGCCGAGAGGACGGACGGGGCGATCTTGTCTTCGCGATCCATGCGCACAAGATACCGTCAGCGACCCGCAGCCGGAATCATTGACGTTTGTCTCCGCCCTTGTCGGCGCCTTCCAGCATCTTGAATAAATCTTGGTAATGCTTCGGCATGGTGACTGTCCCGCGCATCGCGACCGGAATCGGGTAGCGCACGCCGCCGCGCTGGGTCCCATCAAGGCCCTTCAGAAGTTCGTCGACAAAATCCCATGGGCACGCAAACACCATTTCGGTGTCCTGCGCCATGCCAAACACCCGATCACCGTTGCAGGGAATGATCACCTTGGGGGCGCGGGTGGTCATGGTCTGGATTACGATTTCAGCGCAGTCGAGGCGCCCGCCGGTCGTGCTTTCGATCCGACCACCCCGCGTATAGAGCGCCGCGTTGACCAGGCGCATCACCTGCGCGCTGTTCGCATAGACCGCCACGATGTGAGGTTGGAAGGTCGCGCGGGAGAGCGGCGCTACGCAGACATGCGAGTAGCTCCCGGGTTCGAAGCGCCAGGTCCCGGCCTCAAGCCGGGTCGCGGCTTCTTCGTTCTCGCAGTACATGCCGGTCGATGCATAGCCGTGGAAGTACTCGTCGTTGGGTGCGCGAAACCCGAATGCGATCGCCGAGAGCGGACAGATGACGTCCTCCTTGCCCACCGCGATGCCCCATCCGTAACGGCGCGCCACTCCGATCGACTGGCACACGATCCAGTGCTCGCCCATGCTCTGGCTGGGAACCTTAAGACCCTCGGGCAGCGGCTCGCCCGCCTTAAGCATTCGGATTCCGAGCGGAAAAGTGTCGGGCCTGACATAGCGCCCGATCGCTTCGTCGAGGGTCTTGAGCTTTTGTGCGACGTCGATGTCCATGAATCCCTTCTGGGCACATCACTGCCGAGATCATGCCCTAGTTCATAGAACTAGCCGAACCGTCGCAAAGCGGCAAAGGCGCGGCCCGTTTCAGATGTGGGATTGTTGAACCGGGGTTGGGCCGACCGCAGAGGGAGCGATCGGAGCCACCCGTGCAGGATGATGCTTCGCATCCGAGGAGGGAGTTATCTCTACCCGCGCCACCCCCCTCTTGGTAATGCCCAGCTTTTGCGCAGCCCGCTTGGACAGATCCAACGTCCGCCCGCGTACACGCGGACCACGATCGTTGATCCGCACCTCCACCGAACGGCCATTCTGAGGATTGGTGACCACCACGTGTGACCCGAGCGGTAAGGTTTTCGACGCCGCAGTCATCGCGTTCTCGTTGAAGCGCTCCCCGGTAGTCGTGCGGCGGCCGTTGAACCCGGGGCCATACCAGGAGGCGAGTTCCTGCTTCGGCCTCGAAGCAGGAGGAGGGAGGCGGACCTGCGGCACCGGCACGGGTACCGGCGGTGGCGCCGGCACTTCTTCAGGCACGCTGTAACATCCGCTGAGCCCCGCCAGCGTCGAGAGCGCGAAGCTCAGGGCGATAATTCTGAGGGGCGCGCAACGCCCAAAGGTTGATGAGATCATCATGGACATTCCGCCGATCTCGCGAACCTGCCGCCTGCGGGCCATTGCGAAACCGATCCGTCTTGGTCAGGAGCATTTCGATCCCGCCGGCGCTGGCAAAAGTTTCAACTCGACCGCGGCAAAGAAGAGCTCGTGCCGGAGAGACCGCTATTATGTGGCTTAGCGGAAAGGCTGGGTCGCAAGCGCCGTGCCAGTCAAATCTGCTCGACATAACCAGCCTTGATGGCACTGGCACAAACGTCCCAAGGTCTGGCACACGAAAGGGCTTGGTAGAAATTGGACCTCGGCCTTGAAGATCCTACCGTTAATTCTTCAGGAGCAATCCTTCGCCTTGCGCGAAGGATTTGCTCAAGCCTTCAATTAACTCGCAGTGAAGTGCTTCACCATCATCAACAGACAGAGTGAAAGCGCAAATAGTCACGGAGCTGCGAACGGATTCAGTCGGGTCTAACGAGGCGCGCCGCGAAGAAACCGTCCAATCCGCCCAGGTCGGGCCGTGTTCGCAATATACCCTGAGCGTCAAGCAGACCCTTGAAAACGGCGCGGTTGGAGGCGTGCAAATCGAGGTGAAAAGCTGGGTGCTTATCCAGGAAAGCACGCACCACGTCCTGACCTTCCTCGGGGGCGAGACTACAGACCGAGTAGACCATTGCACCCCCCGGCCTCACCAGCGCGGCAGCATTTGTGAGCATTCGCGACTGCAACACCGCCATTCGAGCAGGGTCATTCGGCGCAACACGCCAGCGAATCTCGGGATGTTCCCGCAACGTGCCGAGCCCCGTGCAAGGCGCATCGAGTAGCACGCAGTCGAACCTGCCCGCCAGGGGCAATGGTGACGAAGTATCCGCTTGCACGAATTGGACGTTCCGATGACCCAATTGACGGCACAGGCGGCGCGCATTCTTTAGACCGGCAAAGTTCGTATCGACTGCCGTCACGCGACCATCCGGGCCCACAAGCTCCGCAAGATGTGCCGCCTTGCCTCCGGGAGCCGCCGCGCAATCCGCCACCGCCGCACCGCCGGGCGGCGCAAGCAGCCGCGCGACCAGCTGGGATGCTTCGGACTGCGCTTGGAAAAACCCTCCACGATAGGTTGGCGAATCGAATCGGGCAGCACCCTTAAGGGTCGCGGTCTCCGGAAAACACGCCACCTGTTCGACCTCCATGCCGTCCGCCTGGAGGCGCCGAACTATCTGCTCGCGTGACGCTCTGGCTAAATTGAGCCGTACCACGTTGGGCGCCGCCTCGTTGTTGGCGGCCATCAGCCCTTCCGCCGCATCCTGACCGAACCAATCGAGGAATCGTTCGACCAGCCAGCGCGGATGCGAATATTCGATGGCGAGCCATCCAATCTCATCGTCGCTGCGGGCGGGCAGCGCAACCTTCTCCCGAGTGGCGCGGCGCATTACCGCGTTTACGAATCCTGCGGTCGCTCTCGCCTCGTGGCTTCGCTTTGCAAGCTCCACCGAGGTAGAGACAGCCGCGTGCGGCGCGATGCGATCGAGAAACCGAATCTGCAGCAAGCCCATCCGCATGATGGTCAACGCTTCGGGTTGTATTCCAGCAAGGTCGCGACCGCAGAAACGCTCCAGCTCGTAGTCGAGCCGTGCCCGCCATGCAATGGTCCCCAGCACCAGCCGGGTCGTCAGCCGGCGATCGGGGGGTGGGAGAGCTGGAACGCGGGTACCGAGCATAGCATCGGCGTAACTTCCGCGGCGCTCCACCGCCATCAGGATTTCTAGCGCGATCTGGCGTGCAGGCAGGCCGACAGAACTTCCGGAGGGTACGCCCCGATCGTGCCGGGCGGCGGTTTTCATGTTCCGAGCTGGCTGGCGATGGAAATTCGACGGCCGTGGAGGAAATCCGCTGCGCGCATCCGTTTGCGGCCCGGCGCCTGGACTTCGAGTAGAGCGAGCTGACCGCGACCGCATTGCACGACCGGCATAGGCTTAAGTGCAACGATGCCGCCCACAGCCCCGCCGGTGGTCGGTGCGGAGGCGACCGATCCTCGCCAGATCATCAGCCACTCGCCATTTAGGGTCGTTCGCGCCACCGGCCAGGGATCGTAAGCGCGCACCATCCGTTCGATAGTGGCGGCATCGGCACTCCAGTCGATTATCGCGTCCTCTTTCTTTACCGGCTTGGTCCAAGTCGCCGCGGATTCGTCCTGCAGGGTCTCATGCGAGTTGCCCCGGGCGATATGATCGAGCGCATCGAGCAGCGCCGCCGCGCCCAGCTCGGCGAGCTTGGCCTTTAACGAACCTTGCGTGTCGTCAGGCGCGATCGGAATTGCGCGCTTCAGCAGCATCGGACCGGCATCCATCTCCGACACCATGCGCATGATGGTGACGCCTGTCTCCACGTCGCCCGACAAGATAGCTCCTTCAATCGGAGCGGCGCCCCGATGACGAGGCAGCAGCGAAGCGTGCACGTTGATCGGCAGCAACCGTGGTGCTTTGAGAATCGCTTGCGGCAGGATACGCCCATAAGCTGCGACCACCAGCACGTCGGGCTCGAACCCGCGGAGTTCCGCAAGAAACTCGGCCGTCTTGATGCGGGTCGGTTTCAGGGTCGCAATTTTGTGAGTGGCCGCGACCGCACCCACTTCACTGGGCGAAAGTGTGAGCCCGCGGCCGCGCGCTTCGTCGGGGCGCGTAACCACGGCCACCACGCGAAAGCGCGGATCGCCGGCCCTGACCAAACGATCGAGAATATGAGCCGCCAGGGCCGGCGTTCCCATGAAGATGATCTTAAGCCCAGCGCCGAGGTCAGATTCGGACCGTGGAGGGACGCTCATCGGCTTTGCCCTCCTTGATCATTTTCTTGAGCTTGCGGCGATACAGCTCGCGCTTGATGCGGCTGATCCGGTCTATGAACAGCTTGCCATCGAGATGATCTATCTCATGCTGGAGGGCGACCGCGAGCAACTCCTCGGCCTCGATCTCGATTTCCTTCTGTTCGGGCGTCCACGCCCGGACGAGTACCTTGGCGGCGCGTTCCACGTCCGCGGAAAAGTCGATCACCGAAAGGCATCCTTCCTCCCAGATGATCTTACCTTCCGCCGCCACCACTCGCGGGTTGATAAGCTTGAGCAGATGTTTGCCCGGCTCCTCGTGGTCGGGATCGAGCACGATGATGCGCTTTGACTCCCCAACCTGGGGAGCGGCGAGTCCCACACCGGGCGCAGCGTACATGGTCTGCGCCATGCTGTCGACTAACGAATTCAGATCACCGTTGATGTTCTCGACCGGGCGGGCTGGCCGTTTGAGAACCTCGTCGGGGAATTTGCGTATCCGCAGGAGCGCCATCGATCCGGTTCAAAAAATCAAGCTATCAGAGCATCGGGCTCCTCGAAAGCCGTCGAACCGACCCATCTTCGATTATCAATTGCAGCCTCACGGTGGACGGGAAAGGGATTGGCCCAGATGGCCCGGGAAATCTTTTCTATCTGGTTTTCGCACAAATTGGCCTTCACTGCTGGCAAACGATCCAAACGCCGGCCAATTTGCGATTGAGCCATGGAGTGATGCGGCGCTCGTCAGCAGCAGCTTGGCTCGCCTTGGCGGCGAACAGAAGAAACACTGCTTATGAAGATGCGGCAGTTTGGGCCGCGATAGAATCTAAACTGCAATCCATTGCGGAACCCGCGATTGGCTACTGGCAACCGGACTCCATAAACATCACTTTGTCCTCGGTGTGTAGTTGGGCCGTCTGGTCGGGACACTCGGAACGAACTAGTAGAGTCTTGACGCAGAGGTGCCGCAGTTTGGGCACAAGCTCGCTCCCTCGACGAGAACGATTCCGAGGAAATCGTCTCGCGGCTGCGAACAGTCTAACTTAGCCTCGAAGCCTGCAGCACCGAGCCCGCTATCCAACTTCATCTCACCAACAAAAGCTGTGCAGCGTGAATTTTGGCCAACCAGCTGATTTCCCGACATACGACTTGAGTTCGCTGCTATCGTACGCTTGCGTCGAAGGCCGGAATTCTGACCCGCGAGATCGGCAATCTACGCCAGGAGGTGATGGGTCGTGAAGGCGACCGATTATCGAGCTTCTCTAGAACTGTTCAAGAATTTGAACGGGACCCGCGGGATTGCTTCAAATTTGGAACTCGTGGTTTGATCCCGCTCTTGATTTCTAGTTTGCGCAGTTAGCTTGGAGGGTTGCCGCGCGAAGGCATTAAGCTTGCTCGCCATCAGTCAGAGATTTCCAGGGACACAACCACAAGACTCTAGCAGCGGCTGTGAGCCTGAAGCTGCGCGGCAGGTAGGGCTAGCTTGACCAGGCGCTGTCTTGGGCAGAAAATCCAACGTGTCGGAGAGCTCTTCCCCCGACCTTCGCTGCACTCGCGGCGAAAAACGGA
>DASXMJ010000021.1 GCA_036495685.1 Candidatus Binataceae bacterium
TTTCGTCCGGCGGCAGCCTGAATCATGCTCAATTCTCTCTGTTGTCCGCCTATTGGAAGGGTCAGGTTCCTATAGGAGACTCTCGCAGCTTGGATGGAATGCCTGCAACGATTTGCTGAAACACAGGCGCAAGGATTCTTACCAGTGCCTCAGGCTCGGCTTGCCCTAAATCCGAGAGACCAATCATTTGCCGCATAATTTGGAAGCCGGCGATGAGGGAGAGCACCAGAGCGGCGCGCTGGGGCGCCAGATCTCCGCTCAAAACGTCGGTCATCACCTTCTGATGGTACTTCTCGATCTGCTTGCGCCCGATTTTGGCGGCGCGTTTGCTGGACGCGGAGTGGAGCGTGATCAGGAAGCCGTCGAGAGGGGTGGCACCTGGCTTCGTTTGGCTTATAAGCGCGGCGGCGAGGTCTTCGCCGGGGGTGGGTGAGTTGATGATCTCCTGAGTGAGGATGCTTGGCGTCGCCATGGTCTCGGCGAGAACCTCGGCGAACAGTCGCTCCTTCGATCCGAAGTATCGATTCACCAGCATCGCGGTCACTCCTGCACCGGCCGCAATCTCCCGCACGCCGACTCCGTCATAGCCCGCACGCGCAAAGGCCCGCCGCGCCGAGGTGAGGATCGCCTCGCGAGTGGCGGCGGCGTTGCGTTTTCGTTTTATTGGTCGCGCACGAGCGGGAAGCTTCCTCACGGTCTTCTTTCTCACGTTCCACCAGTCCCGGTACTGGTCGCTCCTGCTGTCGAGGGCCGGGTTGGCGGCAGCGAGAGGCGTTGAGGTTAGCGCAGGCGCGGTACGAAGGCGGCGCGGCGACCAAGATCGACGTTTACCAGGCGCGTCGCGCGCGATCGCGAGGTGCTCGGTTCAGCCAAAGGATTCATCGATACCTGGATCGCACACACCCGCAATCGCACCCTGAGCTTTGGCGGTAAGGCGGCCGACGATGCGCTAACGCAGCAGCGGCTCGCCGAAGCGTTGTGGTACCTCGATGCGACCGTCACGCGGGTGCGCGCGGACATTTTGGAACTGTCGCAAATGGCCGAAGCGCCAGCGCTTGTGTCTCCGCAGCTCCGCGCGCAAGTACGCTGGAATATGAATCGCGGCTGCGAGCTGGTCGCCCAGGCAATCGGCGACCTGTTTCGCGCTGCGAGCGGGCGGGCGCTGTTTTTGGAACATCCTCTGCAGCAGAGATTTCAGGATCTGCAAGCGGCAATGGCGCATGCCTATATGGCGCCCGACCAACTGGCGCGCGCAGTCGGGGGATATCTCTTAGACACATCGAAGCCGGAGTTCGTCCTCTAACGAGATCCTGGCTCGCGCCGGCGAGCGATCGAACAGTTGCCTACGTATCATCAGAGCTGCTCCTCGAAGAGGATCCTCATCTAACTTTACGGTAAGGTCAGGGACATGCGTACGCGGTGCCCTGAAGAGGATTTAGAACGTCTGGTGTTTATTCAGGAGGTCGCGCGTTCGATCCGCGTCAGCTCCACCAGTAAAATTTTAATTAGTTCAAGGACTTTTCGCTTCGTGTAGAAAGGCGATCTGCCGGCTCGGGCGACGACTGTAGTTTGAAGACCGGTGGGGCCACCGGGCCCCTTTCTCCTCCCGTGCACTATCTTCTAGGGAGTTGGGCCGATCGCCACAATCGGCTGACCGGTTCAGATGTACGGAAGTACCGGAGTGTCGGCTTCGAGCAGCATCGCTCCCGCCATCGCGAGCGTTTTGTGTTGCATCACGATATGCTGGCAAACCGTCTCCGCATCACGCAGCGCCCGATCGAGCGGGCTCCGCTCCGAGTAAATGGAAGCCGATCCCAGCGCGTCGTAGAGCATTCTTACAATCTCACGCGCGGCCTGCGCCGCATTCACCCGTGACAGCCACGAGTCCGTGCGTTCGCGAATGGTGGGCTGCTCGTTGCTCTCGAGGCGCGCCCATTCACGTTCCATCGCCACGAAGACATAGGAACGAGCGGCGCCCAGCAGCATCTCCGCGGCGCCGATCACGCTTTGAATGCGTCCGCTGTTTCTCAAGGGGCGGCCGGAGGGGATCTCCACCCGATTTTTTACCGTCTCGACCGCATAATCGATCGCGGCGCGCGCCATCCCGAGCGGCACCCCGGAAACCTTGGGCAGGAAATTCGTGGAGCGGCGCCAGAGCACGCCCGAACGTCGCGCGGGCGGACGGATGTTGCAGAGGAACCGTTCGGGCACGAACAAGTCCTTTACGCTGTAGTCGCAGCTGCCGGTCCCGCGCATCCCGGTGGTGCGCCAGTTGTCCGCGACCTCCACGTTTGCAGCTGGGGTCAGGAACCCGCACGTCACGGGCGTACCCTGGCCTTTCGCGACCGGCACGCCGTTTTCATAGAGCGTGCAGGCGAGCTCGACCACATCGGCATGCGTCACGCCGGAACCGAACGACCATCGTCCCGTGACTCGATATCCGCCCGCAACGCGCTCGGCGCGCCCGGAGGGCGTTGCGCTGCCGGCGGTTATCATGTCGAGGCAAGGATAAATCTCTCGCGCGGCCCCGTCTTCCAGGAACCCCGCAAAAAATCCGGAATCGCATCCGATCATCACGCACCACGCGGCGGAAGAATTGGCTTTGGCGAGTTCCTCGATCACTTCGACCTGCTCAGCCGGACGCATTTCCGGTCCGCCCCATTCTTGCGGCATCATCAGGCGAAACATCCCCGCTTGCCGCAAACGCGCAGCCACCTCGCCAGGCAAGCGGCGCGCTTCTTCGATAGCGTCGGATTTCTCGCGCAAAAAGCCGCTCAAGGCGCTCGCGTTCGCACGGATATCCGCGGCGGTCATCGCCGGTTCGACCGCTTCGCCGCTTTTTTCAATTGCTGGTGACGACATCGCGAAGTCTCGAGCGTTGCGCGTATCAGTGAAGCCGGACCGGCATTTCCTTGATGCCCGCGACGAAGTTCGAGCGCATTCTCCGGATTGGACCGCTCGGCTCGGCTTTGGGATAACGGCGCAGAAACTCGGTGAAAAAGATCCGCAATTGCAGCTCGGCCAGGCGAGCGCCGAGGCAGAAATGCTGGCCGACGCCGAAACCCAGCTGCGTGGTCTCCGCGCGAGTCAGGTCGAATCCGAAAGGATTAGTGAAGATCTGCTCGTCGCGATTCGCTGAGGCATACCACATGATTACCTTGTCGCCGCGGCGGATGGTCTTGCCGCGTACCACGCTGTCGGCGATAGCCGTGCGCCGCATATGCATGATTGGGCTTACGTAGCGGATGATCTCGGCGGCCGCGGTGCCATAGAGAGTAGGATTATCGGCCAGCCGCTGGCGTTGTTCGGGAAACCCGGCGAGCGTGATAAGTCCGCCCGAAATCGAGTTGCGCGTTGTCTCGTTGCCTGCGGCCACCAGCAGGATGAATGTTCCAAGATACCGCTCCTTGCTCATTACTTCGCCGTCGGCGTCTGGATGGATGAGCATGCTGATCAGATCGAGGCCGGGATTAGCCACACGCTCCTCCCATAGGCGCCCGGAATACTCGATCATCGCGCGGACGTCAGCTGCCGTCTCCTCGGGGCTTTTGCGGAGTTCCGGATCATCTTCGGCGATCATCGAGTTCGACCAGTCGAACAGTTTCAGACGCTCCGCCTGCGGGATGCCGAGCAACTCCGCGAGCACCTGGATCGGCAACTCGGCCGCCACTTCCGTAACAAACTCGCACTCCTTCCGTGCTCCGAGGCGGTCGAGGATGCTGCACACCCGATCCTGGATTTGTCCCTCCAGCGCCTTGAGCCGGGAGGGGCCGAAGCCCGGAGAGATCATCCGCCGATAACGGTTATGCTCAGGCGGATCCATGCTTATGAATGGGGCGTCGGTTTCCTCTGCTCCCATGCCGGCGGTGCCAACTAGGTTTTCGTCATAAATCCGATGCCCACCGTGCTCGCGGGCCGAGGAAAACACCTCTGGGTTCTTCGAGATCGCCACGATGTCGTCATACTTGGTGATGGACCAGAAGCCGCAGCCGTTTGTAACCGGGTTCCAATGCACAGGGTCCTCGCGCCGAAGCCAGGTAAAGACTTCGTGCGGCACCCCGCTGACGTAGAGGTCGGGATTCCCTAAATCGACGTCACTTGGATTCATTGCAGGCACTCCTATTCTTCTTATGACAGATGTCAACCCAGGACTCATAAAACTGGCGGATGTTCTGCAGAATCTCTGGTTGCGGGGGAAGGATCTGAACCTTCGATCTCCGGGTTGTGAGCCAGAGTGTCATCGGAGAATTGTGCCCATATATGGACCGCTCCCCGTGGCGCAAGGCTGTAGATGGAAAAATCGAGTGGGCGATGATCCGGTTGCAGCCATATATTCGGCCTCTTTGGAGTGGGGCGTGTGTTACTAAATTTTGCCCCGGGCCCTGATGGAAATCCGCACACTTTCGCCTTATCAATTTTGCGGCCTCGAAGGCCCTGGGCACAGTAAGGTTTGAGAAAATGCCGGTCCGACCGGTTTCGCCATCACGGTTTCACTCACAGCCTCGCAACCCTGGTTGGCAAGTTTTCCTATTCCTGATTTTCTCCGCGCCGTTAGGCGCGGTGCGGCATCGGCGTTGGGTGGGGGGTGGCGCAATACTTCTCCCCTCTGGTCAAATAGCGCCCACATCACTCGAGCGTTCTTGTTGGCCAATGCCACCGTCGCGATGTTGGCCCCGCGCCGCAGTTTGAGACGACCGGCCCACACGCTGCGCGGGTCTCGCCGGCGTTCGAGGTTACGCATCGCGGCTCGTGCACCGTGGACCATAAGGGTCCGCAGATAACAGTCGCCCCGCTTGCTGATGCCGAGCATCACGGTGCGGCCACCGCTGGCGCGGTGGCGTGGCACCAAGCCCAGGTACGCGGCCAGCTCCCGCCCGCTTTTAAAATCACGGGCATTGCCAACCGCCGCGACCACGGCCGTGGCGGTCAACGGACCTACGCCCGGCAGGGCAGCTAGGCGCTGACAGCGCTCATCCTGCTGGAGCAGCTGCACGATGCGCTGGTTGTACCGACGCACTCGCTGCTGAGTGCTGTGCAACCGCTCGCTCAAGTCGAGCACCAACTCCCGCATCAGGCCACTTAGACCGTTGTCCTACTCGGCGACAATCTTTGCCAGCGCGCGTCGCAGCGCGGCGCTTCCTTGCGGAATTACCAAGCCGTACTCGGCGAGCAGACCGCGCACCTGGTTGCTCAGCGCGGTCTGTTCCTTGACCAGCTGTTGACGGACACGATGCAGTGCCTGCACGTCCTGCTGCGCCGGACTTTTCACCGCGACGAAACGCATGGTCGGCCGCCGGACCGCCTCGCAGATAGCCTCGGCGTCGCGGGTGTCGCTCTTGTTGGTTTTTACGTACGGACGCACATACTGGG